>JBIIFB010000124.1:0-11530 GCA_044237545.1 Pirellulales bacterium | reverse complement strand
GTATGCCCCTTCCCATATAAGCCCTCGGCGTAAGCCGGGGGATCGGCGGCGAGGAATCCCGTCGCTCACGCTCAGGGCTTGTATGAAGCCCCGGTGTGCCAACCTCACATAGCGGAGGTGCTGTTTTCAGCCGAAATCCGACGGGATTCCGCGAGAGTATTCTGTGGGAGCCGTATTAGACTCCTTCCGGGGCTCCCTCTTGGGCTCTTTTTCCTCTCCCCTTCTGCTGGCGTTTTCATGTGGTGCGTGCATGAACTGATCGTCGCCCCGGCCACCGTCACGGGCTCTGGTGCACGGGCTATCGTGCGGATCTCGGGCGATGGGCTCGACCGGCTGCTGAGTGATCTTTTCATCGCGACGGCGGGCAGCTTCGCGCAGCATGGCGAGCGGCCACGACTGGTGGCGGCCCGGCTGGCTTCACGCGAACTGACGACCGAATGGGGCGAACTGCCACTTGAGATTCTCCACTGGCCCGGGCCGCAGGGGCCGACTGGCGGTCCGCTCGCCGAGGTACAGTTGCCCGCGTCGGCGATGCTCGTCGATGCGGTGGTGGCGGCGGCGTGCCGGTCTGGAGCCAGGCTCGCCCGCGGCGGTGAATTCTCTCTCCGGGCGTTTCTCTCCGGCCGGCTTGATCTGCTCCAGGCCGAGGCGGTGCTGGCCGTGGTGGATGCGAAGACGCCGGCAGACCTTTCCGCCGCGCTTGATCGGATGGCCGGCGGCGCAGGCCACACGCTGCACAGCCTGCGGGAGACCCTCCTCGACCTCACGGCCGACGTCGAAGCCACGATCGACTTCGCCGACGAACACACGCCCGACGCGGTGCCCGTGGCAGACGCCGCCGCCTGGGCGGCAATTGAGACGCGGCTCGCGGCAGTCAGCGATGTCCTGAACGCGGTCGCCGGCCGGCTCGCCAGCCGCGATGCCAGTGCGGCCACCGACCTGCCCAGGGTGGTGCTCGTGGGGCCGCCCAACATCGGCAAGAGCAGCCTCTTCAACGCGCTCGTCGGCCGGGATGCGGCCCTCGTAGCGGACGAGGCGGGCACCACGCGGGATTGGATTGCCGCCCGACTCGATGCCAATCCGGGCGATCCCGCCTGCCTGCTCATCGACATCGCCGGCGTGTCTGATGATGGTCATGACCCTGTGCGCAGGACGGCGGCGCACGGTTCGATCGAACGCGTGGCAGCGGAGGGGGCGCGAACAGAGATTGCCCGTGCCGATGTGGTGGTTGTCTGCATCGATGGATTGTCCGTGGGCCCGACCGACCTTCTGTCGCTCCCCACTGCCGTCCCGCGGATCGATGTGCTCACGCGATGCGACCTGGCCACGCCAGCAGAATCTCCCCCAGTCACGTCGGCCTATGGTACGAGCAGCCGCTCCGGCGCTGGTATCGCCGCACTCGCGTCTGCAATTCTGAGCGCCGTGGCTGACCTGCCCGGTGGCCGTTCGCCAGCAACGCTGCGGATGCAGGTGGGCGTGGCGGCTGCCCAGGAGGCGGTTGTGGCGGCATCTGCGGCGGCCGCCGCATCAGGCAGCGGGCAGCCACGAGACGAGGCGATCGTGGCCGGGCTGCTCCATCAGGCGGTTGCTGCGATCGGCGGCGTGACCGGCGTCGAGATCGGCACCGACCTCATCGATCGGATATTCTCACGGCACTGCATCGGCAAGTAGTGTCCCCGACGAACGCCTCGTGCTCGCGGCGGAAGCCCAATCAAAGCATCCGCGACCGGTACGTCGCCCATCGATCACTCGCGAAACTGCCACTCAACAGCCTATTCGTTACGCCTCCGTACGTGGGTAGGTGCGATCCTTTTGCGGGACCTGTCGGGTAAGTTCTGCAGCAGGACCATCCTCGAGGCCTACGAACTTCGGGAAAGTAAGGCTCGCACCCAAAAAGGGGGGAATATGCACGGGTATGGGTGATACCTGCCGCTGGAGGTATTCTTTTGCGGTCCGTCGAGTTGACGACCACATGACGGGGTCTCACAAGGCAGTCGTCTGAAGGCTTATGTAATGTCTAACGATATCGTCTGTCCGTCATGTGGAGCGACGTACAAGAATCGCCCGGAGTTCGCCGGGAAGCGAGTCACGTGCTCACGCTGCAAGGAGCCGTTTGATGTATCGGTTCCGAGTGAAGTGCCAACACTTCACCGAGCGGGCTCCGTGCCGCCACCACCGCCACCACCTCCAAGCCGGTCCCAGACATCGTCTATGTCATCTTTGATCGCGCCTCAAAATGAGCCTTTTGAGGTCAAGCAGTCGGCGAAAGGGCAGAGCTCAGTTGTAGACATCCTCGAGTACTCTCCGCTTCGCGGTTGCCAGAGCATGGGTATCGCGCAGTCCCTCTACTTCGCTCACCAGCAGGGCATGATGCTGAACCAGGCGAGAATCACGCTCGACCGGGGCGGATGCCAGCTTCAGGCGGGAATGCTTCAGTTTCTGCGGGGTGCAATCTCAATCGAAACCGACGTCAAGGGGGTCGGTGGGTTCTTGGCCGGGGCGATGAAGGGGCTTGCGACAGGCGAGACGGCGGTCAAGCCGCGCTATACGGGAACAGGCCAGATCTTTCTTGAACCGACGTTCGGCCAGATGGTGGTCGTCAAACTTGAGAATGAGCAGTTGGTCATCGCGGACGGAATGTTCTACGCAGTGGAATCCACTATCAGCGTTCAAACGACTTCAATGGCGTCGCTCTCTGCCGGTCTGTTTGGAGGGCAAGGCTTTTTTCAGACGGCTCTTCATGGAACAGGCTGGGTCGTTCTCGCGTTGCCGGTGCCGGAAAGTGAGATTCTTCGGTACACCCTTACCGGACCACACGATGAACTGAAGGTGGACGGCGCGTTCGGCCTTCTTCGGCGGGGCGACATTTCTTTTTCTGTTGAAAAATCGACAAAAACGTGGATCGGATCGGCGGTTAGCGGAGAAGGCCTGCTGCAGACTTTTCGGGGGACGGGCGAGGTTTGGGTCGCACCCACCATGGCCGTTTACGAGAATCTTCGCCTCGGTGGCCTGCATGCCGCATCTGGGACGAATGGAAACGACGCAGCCAAGGCTTCTGCGGCGGGGAATGCCGCCAACGGTATTGCGTCTTTGGTCCGAGCTTTTTCTGAATAAGTGTCGGGAACGGTATGGAGTTCCACTACCTACCTCAAAAAGGACGATCATGGCTGATGAATGGCACGTTTCAATCGATGGTTTGCAACGCGGACCGCTGAGCGGAGAGCAGCTTCGCTCGCTTGCTGCCAAGGGACAACTGAAACCCAGCGATCACATTTGGAAGGAACGGATGCCTGCTTGGGTGGAGGCTTCGTCGGTGCGAGGCTTGTTTCCTCAACAGCCGATGCCTCAAAGTGCTGGCCCTGGGGCTGCCCCGGCCAATCCGTTGAGTGCCACGACAAACACCAGCGCTCTCCCCATGAGCCCTCTGAACGAGGTGGATGTTCGATCGCTTCCATTCTCCGCGAAGGCGGCTCTGACGTGGAGTTTTTTATGGCGTGGTCTGCTGATCACCATTTTGTCTTCGTTGCTCGGTGGCTTGGTTGGTGGCCTTGCGGGCTTTGTCTTGGGCTTCTTGGGATTTCCTATAGAGGCTATTTCGCTCGTGGCCGGGCTTGGGGGCATCGCCATTGGGTTGGCATGCATGTTTTTGTGGATCCAGTGGCTGCTCACGTCGCGTCTTGGCGGCTTTCGCCTTAAGCTGGTGCGCGCTGACCGGTAAGCTGCCGCCTTGGTTTCACCCGGCCGCGGGCTGGCGTGGCTCGGCAATCGCATCGTGCCTCGGACTTGAAAGAAGCTCTCGAAGAACACTCCGGGCGCTTTACGCGAAACCACTTGGGCTTCTGTGGCCCTGCACTGCTGCAGAGGCTTCGGCGTTAGAATGGGTCGAAGTGATCTCCGCGCCAGTTTGTTTCCCAAGCATGCAAAAGTTCTTCGTCCCATGCCCGAGCCCCTCGACCATCTGCAGAACCTGCTCGTGTCGCTGAGTGCCGGCGCACGACGGCATGCGGCCCGCAAGGCCTCGGCCCGGGCGAGGCTGGCACGTGCCTGCGCGGAACGGGTGGCCGATGCAGCTGATGACTGGGCCCGTGCGGCCGTGAGCCAGAAGCAGGGGGGGGCCGTGGCCCTCGCCGAGGAGATGGCCACCGGGCCGCTGGCCACGCTGCGGCTCCTGCTGCTCACGGCCCGGTCACTGGAAAGGATCGCGGCGGGGCACCTGCCACGGGCCACGCGGTCTCCGCGGCTCGCCCAGACCGCGACTGGCGGAATCCCGCGAGACACAGACCCTGACTCGCTCGTCGAAATCGATGTCATGCCGGTTGGGGCACTGTTTGATTCGATGGTCTTCCGCGGCCATCGGGCCACCGTACGGTGCGTCAATCCGGGAGGGCTCGACGCCTTCGACCGCAGTTGGCGGCAGGAAGTCGAGGAAAGGCCGCGTTCGGGGGGGGTGGCCGTCGTGCTCGGGGCGGGCAACGTCACCGGCCTCGCCGCCGCCGACGTGCTCTCCCAGATCTTCGAACATGGCCGCGCCGCCCTGCTTAAGCTCCATCCACTGCATAAGCCGCTCGAGCCGGTCCTCACCAGGGCGCTTGAGCCGCTGGTCGAGGCAGGGCTGCTGGCAATCGTCACCGGCGGCGCGGAGGTCGCGCAGGCGGCCGTCGCCGCACCGCTCGTCACGCATGTGCATCTCACGGGCGGGCAGGGGGCCTTCGAAAAAATCGTCTGGGGCGATCGTGATCCGCATGCGGCCGGGGCCGAGCCGCTGCTCGCCAAGCCGATCACCTGCGAACTGGGAAATGTCACGCCCTGGATCATCGTGCCGGGCCGCTACACGCCAGCCCAGCTCGCCTGCCAGGCCGACACCGTGGCGGCATCGATCGCCAACAATACCTCCTTCAACTGTATCGCCACCAAGCTGGTCGTCACCTGCCGGGGCTGGCCGCAGCGGGATGCGTTTCTCGACCATGTCGCCCGTCGGCTTGCGAGTCTGCCTGCCCGCCCGGCCTGGTATCCGGGGGCATCGACCGCCTGGGAGACGATCACCGGCCGGCCGGCACCGGCCGATGGCACGCTGCCGTGGGTGTTTCGCACAGGGCTCGACATCGAGAGGGATCGGGCCTGGGTCGCGCGGGAATGGTTTGTGCCGGTCGCGGCGGAAGCAGCGGTCGAGGCCGATGACATTGAAGCGTTTTGCACCCGGGTGGGTGGCCTCGTGCAGGGTCTGCCTGGCTCGTTGGCCGCGAGTGTGACCATTCCGGAGTCGCTTGCTCCGCGCGACCGGCTGCGGTCGGAACTGCTGGTCGAGCATCTCCGCTACGGGGTCGTGGCCGTCAACGGCTGGTCGGCACTGGCCTACTCGCTTGGGAATGTGCCCTGGGGTGGCTTTCCCGGCGGCACGCTCGCCGACCCCGGCAGCGGCATCGGCCGCGTGCACGATCCCCTGCTGTTGCCGCTGGTGCACAACACCATCCTGCGTATGCCGCTCGTGGTCTGGCCGCCGCCGCCCTGGTTTCCCTGGCATGCCGGCGGCATGAAGCTCACCCGCGGACTGGTGGCTACGTACGCTTCGATCGCCCGCGGCGGGCTGGGCCTCGGGCCGCTGACGCGGATGCTGCCGGACGTGCTCCTGTCGGCGATCCGCCCGCCGGTTCGTCCGTAAACTTCTCCGCCTGCCCGGTGAGTTCGTAGAGAAACCGGCTCGGTCGGCAGGGCTTGCTCTTGCCCCACTTCATCCGTGTGAGGCAGAGGGAAAGAGCGAGCCTTTTCTTCGCGCGGGTGACGCCCACGTAGCAGAGCCGCCGCTCCTCGTCGATCGCCTGCAGGCCGTCGTTGAGCGAGCGGTGATGCGGCAGCAAGCCCTCCTCCAGCCCGACCATCCAGACGCATTCAAACTCCAGCCCCTTCGCCGAATGAAGGGTCATCAGGCGGAGCACGTTGCCCTTCGGCTTGTCGGACCGAAACCGCTCCGCCTCCGTCACGTCGAGCACGAGGTCGTCGAGAAAGCTGCGGACGAGGCCGCCAAAATCAGTCGATCGGGTGGCGTTGTTGAGTCTGGCCGACCGCTCATGGTCGGCCAGCGAGTTGACCATCTGCTCCACGCAGTCCCAGCGTGCATCCTGCTCGGCGGGGTCGTCCTCGTATTCCTTCTGCAGGAATCCACGGTAGCCAATCATGTCGAGGAGCACGCGGAGCGTCTCGCCGGCTCCGCGAGGCCCGGCTCCCTCGCGGAGTGCGACCACACGTTCGAGTCCCATCACGCCCGCGGTGGCCGCGGTCGAGAGACGGTGGGCATCGCGGGCGGCAAGCAGCTCCTTCCAGAGGCTGTGGCCGGCGGTTGTGCCCGCATTGCGAGCGGCCTGCACCGTCGTCCCGGAGAGCCCGCGCGGGGGCACGTTGGCGATCCGCGACAGGGCGAGGTCATCGTCAGGATCGACCAGCACCCGCAGGAGCGCCATCACATCCTTGACCTCGCGGCGGTCGAAGAAGGAGCGGCTGCCGATGAGCTCGTAGGGAATCCCGCGGCGGCGGAGCTCCTGCTCGAACACGCGGGTCTGCTCGCCGGTGCGAAAGAGGATCACGGCCTCGGCCGGCGCGACCGACCCTTCCTTCAGTCGGGCTTCGAGATCGCTCACCACCCGTCGCGACTCGTCGATCTCATCCTGGGCCTGCACGATGGCCGGCGGCGGCCCGGATGGGGCCTTGGAGACAAGCGTCTTGCCGTGACGCCGCGAGTTGCGGGCGATGAGCGTGTTGGCGGCGTGGATGATCTCCGGAGTGGAGCGGTAATTTTCCTCGAGCCGCACGATCGTGGCGGCAGGCCAGCGTCGGGCGAATTCGAGGATGTGCGACACTTCGGCGCCCCGCCAGCCATAGATCGATTGGTCGTCGTCGCCCACCACGCACAGGCTCCGATGGTCGCGGGCCAGCGCCGCCACGATCCGCTCCTGGATGCCGCTGGTGTCCTGGTATTCATCGACGAGCAGGTGGTCGAACCGGCCGGCCTCGGCCCGGCGAACGTCCTCGTGCTCGGCGAAGAGGTCGTCGACGACCAGCAGCAGGTCGTCGAAGTCGACGGCCCCCGCGGTCCGCAGGGTCTGCTGATACCGGCGGTATCCCGCGGCGGCCAATTCCCAGGAATCACCGGCATCGGAGGGCAGCGACGCAAAGGCTCCGTCGGGCCGCACCGCCGCGCTCTTCCAGCGACTGATGCGGTCGAGAAGATCGCCGGGGCGGAGCGTGGCCTCGGCAACCTTCAGCTCCTTGAGCACCTTCCGGGCGGCCGTTTCCTGCTCGCCGCGGTCGATGATCGCAAATCGGCCTGGGAGGCCCACCCGCTGCGCATGCCGCCGGAGGATCCGCACACAGAGTGAATGGATCGTGGAGATCTCCGGCTTTTCGTCATTCTTGGTTTTGAGCAGCTTGCCGGCCCGCGCGAGCATCTCCTTCGCGGCCTTGTTTGTGAATGTGACGGCCAGAATCCGCGAGGGCCGCGTGCCGCGCCAGACGAGATGGCCGATCCGCGCGATCACGACCCGTGTCTTGCCGGTGCCGGCGCCGGCGAGCACCAAGAGTGGACCGATCGGCGCCTGCACCGCCTGGGTCTGGGCGGAATTGAGTCCGGCCGGGCGTGGCCGGGGGGAGGCTGTTCTGTCGGCTGGATTCATGGGATCGGGAATCTACCACACGCCGGAACAACAACACGCGGAAAGAGTCCGGCTTGACGCTCCGCGGCGGGAAGTCTCTATTTCCCGCGACTGCGAGCCATGCTTCCCTCGATCGGGAGCCGATCCGCGCAGCCGCCAGGAGCATGCCATGAAGAAGTCATCGCACAATCGACGCAGAAGGCCCGGCCTGGAAGGGCCCACTCGGCAGGCGGCCGACACGCACAACCCACTCGGGGGCAGTCGCCGCGAGGGTGACGTGGACGGTGAAGTTGCCGGCGAGGCTCTCGGCGACAACGACCTTGCCGATGCGACGATCGACGTCGTGGAACGGGTCCGGCCCTACTTTGGCACCATTCTGGCAGGGCTGATGGCGGCCCTCGCCGCGCTCGTCGGCTTCGGCGTGGTGTCTTCGCAGGCCGAGACCAGCCGCAAGCAGAGCTGGGACGCCTGCATGGCGGCAATGTCATCGGGCGATGGGGAATCGTTCAATGAAGTGGTCCGCCGCTATCCGGGCACCGATGCCGCCCGGTGGGCGGAATTGCTCTTGGCCGACGCGGCAGCGGCGGAGGGAACTGAATTGCTGTTCATCGACCGCCAGCGGGCGGTGGGCCGCCTGCAGTCGGCTGTCGATCTCTACTCCGCCTTGATGGCGGAAAAGCCGCAGGGCTTGCTGGGCGAACGAACCGTTTACGGACTGGCAAAGGCCAGAGAGAGCCTGGGCCAACTGGCGGAGGCTCGACGCGGTTATGAGGCGATAGCGGCTGAGTTTCCAGGCGACGCCCTGGCCGGCATTGCAGCCGCCCGGGCCACTGATCTCGGTCGCGAGTCGACCCGGCAGTGGTACGATTGGTTTGGAGCCCAGAAGATCGCGCCCCCAGGCAACGCCACGAATGCCCAAAATCCCTCAGGATCAGTCGAAGCAGCCGGAAACCCAGAGGCAGCTGGAAACCCAGAGGCAGCTGGAAACCCAGACGCAGCCGGAGTCTCCGGTGCCAGCCCCAGCCCACCACCTCCCGGGCCGTCTGGATCCCAGCCCGCAGTCGAGCCCGCAGCAAAGCCTGCAGTCGAGCCCGCAGTCGGTCAGTAACGACGCCGCGGGCATCCATGCCGACGAAACACGCGGCGTGGACGAGGCAGGGGCCGCCGTGGACGAGCCGGGGGCTGGCATGGACGAGGGAGCGCGGGTGCTCGTGCCCGAGCTTTCGGCGGAGGCAGTGGCGGATGCAGTGGCTGGAGACGACCTCGAGCCTCTCGTCCCAGGCGACAAGCCGCCAGCGGGTGGTCTGACTGGTATTGCGCCGGGCACGGAGATCGTGCTCACCGCGGATGACGTTTGGGCCGGCACGCGGCTCGACGTATTTCTGGCTCGGACGTTTCCGGACCAGAGCCGATCGTTCCTCGCTCGGTCGATCGAAAAGGGGGCAGTGCGGGTGGATGGCGTGGTGTCGCGGGCATCGTTCCGCCTGCGGGCCGGGGCGAACGTCTGCCTCACGGTCCCCGAGCCGGCCCGGACCGGGCCGGAAGCGGAGGACATTCCCCTCGTGTTCGTGCACCTCGATGAGTGGATTGCGGCCGTGAACAAGCCTGCCGGCATGGTCGTGCACCCCGCCAAGGGCAACTGGAAAGGCACGCTCGCTGGCGGGCTCAAATGGCATCTCGAACGCGCGGCGAGTGGCGGCTCTGGACTCTCCGTTGTCGGCGGCCCGACCCGACCGGGCATTGTCCACCGTCTCGACCGCGACACCAGTGGCGTGATCGTCGTGGCCCGAACCGAGGAGGCCCATCATGCGCTCGCGAAGCAGTTCGAGCAGCGGACGGTGGCGAAGACCTATCTTGCGATCACCCAGGGGCAGCCGCAGTTTGACCGTGATGAAATCAACCTCCCCATCGGCATCCATCCCTACCAGCGGGAGAAGATGGCCGTGCGACGGGACCATTCCACCAGCCGCGACGCGGTGACCCGGTTTGAGGTGTTGGAGCGGTTTCGGGGGGCGGCGCTGGTGAAGGTCGCCCCGAAGACCGGGCGGACGCATCAGATTCGAGTCCACTTGGCGGCGATTGGCTGTCCCGTGCTCTGCGATGGGCTCTACAGCGGACGCAACCGTATCGACCCGGCATTCTTCGGGCTGCCGAGCGGTGGCTCCGAGGCTGAAGGGCCACTCCTCACCCGGCAGGCGCTGCATGCCGCCAGCCTCGCGGTCGATCATCCCGTCACGCGGGAACGGATCGAATTCACCGCTCCCCTCCCGGCCGACATGCAGCATCTTCTCGACGTGCTACGGGCGTAAAGAGCGACGGCCACAGGAGTCTTCAGCGCGACATGTCTGTCCAATCGTGAGTTCTGTTCAATCGTGGCGGCACGTTTTGAACGTGTCCGTGATTGCTGCCTCTGCTGGCTGGAGGCACGTTGTAAACGCCGAAACCCCGTCATAATGTCTCACATGCCGGCTGCGGTGATGCGGTAGGGTGTCGGCCGAAGTCAGAAGCCTGAATGAGGTCGAGCCCAAGACTTTACTACCCAAGAACTCACTCCCCAGGAACTCACTCCCTGCTCGCCGCTTTGGAAAGGCGACCACTTTGCACGAGAGTCATCCCAATCGATGCCTCTTTGGTCAAACCGTCACGTTCTATGGAATCCAGACATGCATTCCGCCTCGAAGTCCACGCCCAACACCCCACCGGCCTCACGGGAGAGCGCGTCCGTTCCCTTCGCTGTTCCATTTGCCCATCGCCTCCTGTTCACTTCCGACGTCTTTGGTGCAGACCGATGTGAGCTCGCTGCGGTGCTCGAAATGTCGAATGATCTGGCCCCCAAGGTTCAGTTTTGGATCGACCAGCAGGTGTTGTCCGTCTGTCCCCATCTGACCAGCAGGATCACCGAGTTTTTCGAATGGTGTGGCGACCGCGTTCGTCCCGCCGGGGTTCATGCGATCGTCGGAGGCGAGGCGGTCAAGAACGACTGGTCTCAGGTCGAGCGTGTTTTGGCGGCGATCAACGACAGCGACCTCGACCGCCGCAGCTATCTGGTGGTCATTGGCGGCGGTGCGGTTCTGGATGCGGTCGGTTTCGCCGCCGCCACCGCGCATCGGGGCGTGCGACTGATCCGTCTGCCGACCACCACGCTCGCTCAAGCCGATAGTGGGGTTGGGGTCAAGAACGCCGTCAACCGCTTCGGGAAAAAGAATTGGCTCGGCGTCTTTGCAGTCCCCTGGGCGGTGATCAATGACACGGCACTCCTCGCATCGCTCCCCAACCGCGACTTTGCCGCAGGGTTCAGCGAAGCGGTCAAAGTCGCGCTGCTCAAGTCGCCTCGTGAGTTTGAACGGCTGTGCGAGACCGCCGCGGGAATATCCGCCCGCGATATGCGGGCGGTGCTGCCCGCGATCCGGACGTCGGCCGAACTGCACCGGGCCCATATCACCAGCGGTGGTGACCCATTCGAAGCCCTCGAAGCGAGGCCGCTCGATTACGGTCATTGGTCGGCTCACCGACTCGAAGCCGTGACCAACTTCGCGATCCGCCATGGCGAGGCGGTGGCGATCGGCGTCGCGGTCGACACTGTCTATTCTTCGCTGGTGTGCGGGCTCCCGGAGGCCGATGCCGGTCGGGTGCTGCACGCCCTTCAAACGCTGGGTCTACCGTTGATGCACCCGGCGATGAGCGACACGCATGCCTTGTTCAAGGGGTTGGAGGAGTTCCGGCAGCATTTGGGTGGGCGGTTAACGCTGACGATGCTGCGGGGGATCGGAGACCCGATTGAGGTCCACGAGGTCGACCGCGAGGCCATGGTCAGGGCCATTGGCCACGTGGCAGCGGTGGAACGGGGCAACGCGTTTTGCATCACGGAACGCTGCGGCACCGCGGGG
>JBIIFB010000123.1:0-11533 GCA_044237545.1 Pirellulales bacterium | reverse complement strand
ATAGGACGAGGAGCCTGGCTGGCAGTCCGGGCAATCTGTGTGGTCTGGAGGACTGGCTGGCCTGGAGAACTGGCTGGCCTGACCATACCGAATGCCTGTCGGGCTTGCGGATGGCGAAGCTGTGGGAAGCTCTTCCGAAAGCATGCGCTACAACAACGGCGCAGGCTGTGATGCCTGGCGAAAATAAGAGGGCGGCTTACGCCGCACAATCCGCCTGATCGTTTCCACCAGCACCGCGGTCGGCAGAGATTCGGCAGAGATTCGGCAGAAACACGGTCTAGCGCTTACCGAAGAACTTTTTCAACGCCTCTGCGGCCGCATCCTTCGAGTTGGTGGACTTCGTCCCCTTTGAATCAGGAGGCAGCCCGCCGGGCTGGGCACGGGCCGCGATCAACGCATCGATGCCCGAAACGCTGGCGGACGAGGAGTGTGAGGAATCCCCGACAGCCAATCCCGGTTCAGAAGCGGCGGGAACAGCAACGGCAGAGGGAATCGCATCGCCCGGCGTTGCCTCAACCGCGGCCAGAGAGGCCAGGTCAGACGCTCTCATCGTTCGGGTGGTATCGAACATGCCGGCAGGCTCGTCATCGGCCATCAGCCAACGGGAAACATCGTCGATCGCACTGGCCGCGGCGGGCACGGCACACGACACTTTCAGTTCCAGCGGCCCCACGCGGACAATATCACCGTCGGCCACGGTCACCTTGGCCGAGATCCTGACCCCATTGACGTACGTGCCGTTGCGGCTTTTGAGGTCCTCGACAGTCAATCCGTCGCCTTCCGCCACAACGGCGCAGTGACGGCGACTGACCTCCTCACCCAACGGCCGCACATCACAGTCTTCCGCACGGCCGATCAAGAGTTTGCCATGCTTCAGGGTGATTGAACGGCCTGCGCTCTTCCCAGAGGCGACGATCAGTTTCGCAACCATGGTACTGTCTCTCCGATCCCCGGAACCGACTGGGAACACCAGCAAAAGACACGCAAGCAAAAGACCCAGAGCAAAAACCCAGAGCAAAAACCCAGAGCAAACAACTCAGAGCAGAACGAGAGGGAAAACCCAAAGACGTATGCCAGAGACTTATTCCAGAGACCTATCTCAGAGAAATATTCTTGACTTTTCAAGCATACCGTCCACCCTCCCCCGTGCCAACAGAGCCGGCAAAGGGGCAGCAAGGGCCACCATCGCCCCCTCGGGGCGATCACTGCCGTATCGCTCCAGCCCTCAACAAGAGTCCGGCCTGTAAGAAGATCATCGGCGGAGTGTCCACCGCAGTTCGCGAAATCGTGACGCCAGGGCGGCGACTTCCTGTTCCCTTCCCCTACAGAATGGAGAATCCTCTTCCCCGACCGTCGCCCCGAGTGTGGCTGCGATCCGGTGCCCCCATTCCCTGGCCAGCCCCTCGGCATCCAGACCATGGGCATCCAAACCCTGGGCCTCTGGCAGCCGCACCTCCGCCAGCAGGTCGGACACGGCCACATGACGGGCCGCCCCCCCCACGAGCGTGTTGCCGCGAAGCAGCAGGCTGCCGTGCTGCAGCACCGCCCCGGCCAGTCGCCGCTGCGCGCTTCCCATGATCTTGCTGGCGGGCCCCGACCCCGGGCCTGCCATCAGCAGATCTCCGGCGGCGCGACGGTCGAAGCAGAAAAAGGGCTGATCATCATGCCCCGGCGGAACCGTCCCCGCCGGGGCACTGTCGGCATACGGCCACGCCTGGATGCCATGACGGCTGAGCACCGCGACCATGCCGCCGTGCAACGCGTCGTACAACGTCTGGGGCGACGCCCCCCAGGGATGGCTCTTGGGAACGGCGGCGGCGTAGGTCAGGTCGCTCCCGTGCAGGATCGCTCCGCCACCGCTGGGGCGACGCACGAGCGGCACCCCATCGATTTCCGGAATCTGCCGAGCGTCTTCGATCTTCTGGAATGCACCCAGCGAGACGGTTGTTTCCGTCCAACCATAGACCCGCAGCAGCAGGCAACCTCGCTGCTCGGCCTCCGCCGCCAGACATTCATCGGCGGCCATGTTGGTGGGGCCGTCTGCAGGATTGTCCCACCACATCGTGAGCATGTGCACGGCGTGGCCGATCAGTGGGGCTGGCTCCTGACAAGGGCCTCGTAGGCGCCTTGGTCGAGCAGGTTGTCCAGTTCCGCGGGGTTATCGGCCTTGATCCGCACGACCCAGCCCGCGCCGTAGGGATCCTGCCCGAGCGTTTCGAGCTTCCCGGGCAGTGCCGTGTTCACCTCGACGACCTCTCCGGAGACCGGGGCGTAGAGATCACTGACCGCCTTGACGCTTTCGATCTCACCAAACGATTCCCCGGCCTTGACCCGCTTGCCCACCGCGGGCAGTTGCATGAATACAAGGTCCGTGAGCGCCTCGACCGCATACGACGAAATGCCCACGGTCGCCACGCCGTCGGATTCCGGCCGAACCCACTCGTGCGTTTTCGCAAATTTCAGATCGATCGCCATCACATACTCCTCGGGAAAAAATACCAAACCAGAGCCCGTTTCTCCGCACGTGCCGGCACCAGCCACGGCTGGCGTGCCGGGATCATACCGCATCACGCCTGCGGTCTCGCTCTTTGCTCGCTGTCTTTCCGGCCATGCTCTCTCCGGTCGCTTTCTTTCCGGTGGCTTTCTTTCCGGTAGAAGGGCAGGGGGCTGACGACCGCCGGCAGACGCGTGTCGCGGACCACCGCCTCGAGCCTCGTGCCGGCGGTGGACACGTCCCGGTCGACCATCGCCATCGCCACGGCCGTTCCGACCGCAGGGGCAAAACTACCGCTGGTGACGACGCCGACAGTCTGCTCACCCCGCATGACGGCATCCCCCTCGCGGGCACTCCGCTTCGAGTCGAGTCGGAGGCCGACCCGCACCCGGCCGGTCGGCTGGTTTCGCAGCGCCGCCAAGTGATCCGCCCCCGGAAAGCTTCGGCCATCGAGATTGACTGCCAGATCGAGGCCGATTGCAAAGGGATCGGTGCCTTCACGGAGCTCGTGGCCATAGAGGGGCATCCCGGCCTCCAGTCGCAGCGTGTCGCGGGCTCCCAGACCACAACTGCGGAGGCCAATCGGCCCGCCCGCAGCCTGAATGGCCTCCCAGACGGGAGTCGCCGCTACGGCATCGACAACGAGTTCGACACCATCCTCACCGGTGTAGCCCGTCCGGCTGACGGCCGCCGGATGGCCGGCGACGACGGCCGACGTCGCCCGGTAGTTTCCCAGGCCGGCAATACGATCGGCATCGGCGGCCGAACACAGACCGCCGACGATCTCAACTGCCAGTGGACCCTGCACGGCGATCATTGCCGTCTCGAAGGTGCGGTCTGTAAGCGTCACACCCGCCGCCGGCAGACGGCTCTTCAGCCAGGCGACGACCCGCTCACGGTTGCTCGCATTGACGACCAGCCCCGCGCGGGGCGTGCCGTCGGCTGCATCCGTATCGCGGGAGACGAGCGCATCGTCGAGCACGACCGTTCGGCCGTCGGCATCGCCCGTGACCAGCGTGTACCGGACGCGGCCCACCTCGATGCCGGCCACCCGCCGGGTGAGCAGCGACTCCAGCCACTCGATCGCCTGGGGGCCACCGACCGCGAGCCGCCCCATGTGCGAGACGTCGAACAGTCCGGCGGACTGCCGAGTGGCCAGATGCTCCTCGACGATCGATGCGTATTGAACGGGCATCAGCCAGCCGGCGAAGTCGACCATCCGGCCGCCATGCGCTGCATGCCAGCCGACCAGAGGGGTTTCAAGAAGTGTCGGCGGCACGTGTTATTTCCCGGGAGAAGGGGGCGGAGTCAACGGAGCGAATTGTAAGAACGCCCCCGAAACCCGCCAGTGAGTCGCCTCTGGCTTTCCGTGACCAACTCGTAGTCGCCGGATCGAGGGGCGGCGGACGTGCTCCGAATCTGTCAGCGTTTACCACGCTTGGTGCCGGCGGGTTTGCCTGATTTTCCCGAACCCTTCGCCTGCGATGGTTTCGCACGCGGCTTTTTATCGCTGCGGGGCAAGGAAGCCCGGTGGCCGCGGCGGCGTTCGCGGCCACCGTCTTCCACCAACCGGAAGTCGAGCGTCCGCCGGTCGAGATCGACGCGAAACACCGTCACACGGACGCGGTCGCCGAGCCGAAAGGAGTTGCCCGGCCGCCGGCCGATGAGCGTGTGACTGGCCCGCTCGAAGCGGTAACTGTCGTCGGGCAGCGATTCAAGCGTCACCAGCCCCTCGGCCGGCAGGGCAAGCCCTTGCACGAAGAGCCCGAAGGCCTCGACGCCAGTCACCACCGCGTTCATTTCCTCGCCGGTTCGCGAACTCAGGAAGATCAGCAGTTTCAGCTTCACAAGCTCCCGCTCCGCGGCTTCGGCCCGCCGTTCGAGGAGCGAGCACTCTTCGCCCAGACGTGGCAGGCCGTCAGCGGCGGCGCGCCGTCCGCGGGCCAGAAGATCGAGGGCCCGGTGCACTGTGAGATCGGGATAGCGTCGGATGGGGGACGTGTAATGGCAGTAGCAATCGCTGGCCAGCGCGTAATGGCCGTCTTCCTGCGGCCCATAGACGGCCCGCGAGAGGCTGCGGAGCACGGCATAGTGCACGGCATGTTCCTCGGGACGGCCCCGCGCCATGTCGAGCAGCCGTTGCAGTTCGAACCGGCTCTCGAGCGTGTCCACCTCGAACCCGAGTTCCGAGACAAACTCCGTCAACTGCCGGAGCTTCCGAAGGTCGGGGGCGGGATGGATCCGCCGCAGAAAACCGGCACCGGCCGCAGCGAGCATTCCGGCGACAGCCTCATTGGCGGCCAGCATGAACTCCTCGATGATCTGGTGGCTCTCCGTATTTTCCACGACGTGGGCCCCACTCACGCGGCCATCACGGTCGAGGTCGATCTTCACCTCCGGCATCGCCAGTTCGAGTGATCCACGGGCCATTCGCCGGCTGCGGAGGATCCTCGCCAGGTCCCGCATGCGGCCGAGTAATGACCGCACCTCGTCGGTCATTTCCACCTTGGGCGTCTCCGGGTCGGCCAGAAAAACGTCCACCTCCTCGTAGGTGAATCGCCGTCGGCTTTTGATCGCCGATCGCTCCTCTTCGGCATGCACCGGAATCCCCTCGGCCGAAAACTCGATCCAGCAGGTTCTGGAATACCGCACCCGGTCGGGCTGGAGGCTGGCGAGATTGTTGGAGACGATCTCCGGCAGCATGGGGATCACGCGGTCGGGCAAATAGACACTCGTGCCACGTGCCCGCGCCTCCTGATCCAATGGCGAGCCTTCCTCGACGAAATGCGACACGTCGGCGATGTGGACCCCGAGCCGCCAGTGGCCGCGGTCGATCCGCTCCAGAGAGATTGCGTCGTCGAAGTCGCGGGCGTCGACCGGATCGATCGTCACGATCACGCGGTCGGTCAGGTCGCGGCGGCCCGGAGGAACCTCCTCCCGAAAGCGGTCCGCCTGCCGACGCGCCTCGGTCAACGCCCCGTCAGGAAACGGACCGGGCAGGGCAAACTCGTGGATCACCGTGAGCGTGTCGACGCCGGCCTCGCCGGCAGCGCCGAGCACCTCGACAATGACGCCCTCGCCGTCCCGCAGGTGCGTTGGAAAACGCACCATCTCGACGACCACCTTGTCGTTCTCGCGGACACCCTTGGCACCGGGATCGCCGACCGGAACGGGCCGCGAGAAATACGTGCCGTCGATCCGCACCCAGCCGAGGCCGGCGGCCTCGAAATAGCCACCGACGAACCGGGTGGTACGACGTTCGACCACTTCCACGATCTCGCCCGCAGGCCCTGGCCGTCGGACGTCGCGGCCACGGGCAAGCCGCACGCGGACGGTGTCGCCCGTGGCGGCGTCGAGGGCGGAGGCCGCCGAGATATGAATGTCGCCCGTGCGGTCGCCGGCGGCCGCTCCCACGGGGCGGACAAAACCGTAGCCGCCCGTGGCCCGCCGAAAGACCCCGACGACGTCTTCCCGCCGCGGTGCACCGCCACTGGAAGCACCGCCACTGGAAGCACCGCCGGCTTGGGTTCGCGACGGCCCGCGGGCATGGTCATCACGGAGTGGACGAGAACGGTTGGCTCGGGCCATGAAAAACCTGCTGCGACTTTCCGGTCGGGCGGCGTCAGCCACGGCCCCTGAAGAATTTGCGGCCGAGGTTGGCATGGTATTGCGTCCACCCACCATCGAGAGCGGCTTCGTTTTGCATCAATTGAAGCGTGGCTGCCATCCTCGCGTCGAGCTGATCAAGATGATGCAGAGCGATTGCCTCGAGCGTCATGGGGAGCTTGGGGGCCCCGAAGGCATATTCCCCGTGGTGGCTGGCGATCATGTGCTTGATCCGCACGGCCGTTTCCACATCGAAGGCCTGCCCGGTACGGTCTTCGACCGCACGGATTTTCTCGTCAACGAGTTCCAGCCCCAGGAGCACGTGCCCGAGCAGTTGGCCGGCGTCGGTGTATGAGAAGCCACGCTCACTCTCCAACTCGAGGGTCTTGCCGATGTCATGCAGGAGCACGCCGACAAGCAGCAGATCGCGGTCGACTGCGGGATACCGCGGTGCCACGAGATCGGCCAGATGCAGAAGGTTGACGACATGCTCGAGAAGGCCGCCGGCATACGCGTGGTGCTGCTTCACGCCCGCCGGGCTCCGTTTAAAAACGGCCATCAGGTCGGTGTCTGCGAGCACTTCGTCGGTCAGGAGGCGGAGAGCATCGGAGCGGACCGTCCCGATCAGCCGGGTCAGTTCGGCGGTCAGCCGCTCGACGTCGGCTGTCGAGAGCACCCGAAACTCGGCCTCGTCGACACTCCGCGGATCGACCCGCCCGATCGCCGTGACGATGACCTGCAGGGCTCCGGTATAGAGCTGCACGGTTCCCTCGACCCGCACGAAGTCGCCCTCGTCGAAGGCCTCGAAGTCTTCGTCGGAGGCGTTCCACATCCGGCCGGTGATCGCGCCGCTGCGGTCGGCCATTTCCACCTGCAGGTAGAGCTGGCCGTTGCGATTGGGCCGGAGTTGTTTCCGCGTGGCCAGAAACACCTGGTCGACCTGGGCACCAGCGGCAAGTTCGGTGATCTGCTTGCGTGTCGAGTTGCGTCCCGAGCCGCCCCGGCGGCCCGAAGCCTGCGTCGAGCCCTGCATCGCACTGTGGACGAGCGAGTTCTTCCGCATCGCCGACTCGGCTGACTGGCTGGCATCGCGATCGGAGGATGGGCTGGTGGACATGCTGCGAATCGAACGCCGGGGACGAGAGCGGGGGGATCGAGACTGCCCGAAACAGAAAATCTCTGAACAAGAGTCTACGGCCGCTTCCCCACGCCCCACAAGCAACGATTACAATCCGCCGCCTCAATCGACCGGCCGCCGGACGGCCGGCCCCCGAGAGCACACGCCACTTTCCTTGCCACAGCCACATCCGTTCCCCCAGCCATATCCCACTCACCCAGCCCATCCCGAAAAAGCCTTTGGAGCCCGTCATGCCAGACCATGCCATTTCACCCACCCGCAGCCAGGACTACCCGGAGTGGTATCAGCAGGTCGTTCGCGCGGCCGACCTGGCCGAACAGTCCCCGGTCCGCGGTTGCATGGTCATCAAGCCGACCGGCTATGCCATCTGGGAACGGATGCAGTGCATCCTCGACCGCATGTTCAAGGCGACCGGGCACCAAAACGCCTACTTCCCGCTGTTCATTCCGCTCTCCTATCTGGAGCAGGAGGCGAAGCACGTCGAGGGGTTTGCGAAGGAGTGCGCCGTCGTCACCCACCACCGGCTCGAACTCGGGCCGGATGGCAAGTTGATCCCGACGGGCAAGCTCGAGGAGCCGCTGGTGGTGCGGCCGACGAGCGAGACGATCATCGGCGCGATGTACGCGAAGTGGGTGCAGTCGTGGCGTGATCTGCCGCTGCTCATCAACCAGTGGGCCAACGTGGTGCGGTGGGAGATGCGGCCACGGCTGTTTCTCCGGACGGCCGAATTTCTCTGGCAGGAGGGGCACACGGCCCACGCCACCAGCGAGGAAGCGATCGAGGAGACCCTGCGGATGCTCGATGTCTACACGACGTTCGCCGAGCGGGACCTGGCGATGCCGGTGCTCAAGGGCCCCAAGCCCTCCGGCGAGCGGTTTCCGGGAGCGGTCGATACCTTTTCGATCGAGGCGATGATGCAGGATGGCAAGGCGCTGCAGGCCGGCACCTCCCACTTTCTCGGGCAGAACTTCGCGCAGGCGCAGGGCATCAAGTTTTCGAATTCCAGCGGCGTGGAGGAGTTCTGCTGGACAACATCATGGGGCGTGTCGACGCGGCTGATCGGGGCCGTGATCATGACGCATGCCGACGACGATGGCCTCGCCCTGCCGCCGCGGATCGCGCCGACCCAGATCGTGCTCCTGCCCATCCACCGCACCGACGAGGAACGGGCCGCGGTGCTCGCCTGCTGCAAGCAGCTCGAGGCAAACCTGGCCGATCTGCGATTCGGCGACGAACCGATCCGCGCCCGAATCGACGCCCGCGACATGCGGGGCGGCGACAAGGTCTGGCAGCACGTGAAGCAGGGGGTGCCGCTCCGCGTGGAGATCGGCCCGCGCGATCTGGCGGCCGGTGCCGTGAGCGTGTCCCGCCGCGACCGGGGGCCGCGGGAGCGAACCGCGATGCCACTGGCACAGTTCGTGGCGGAGGCGGCAGGCCTGCTCGATGACGTGCAACGCGGCATGTTCGAGCGGGCGAGGGCGTTTCGCGAGCAGCACTCGGTGCGGCTCGACAGCACGGCCGCCGTGGTCGAATTTTTCGAGCGGCCGGCGGAGAAGGGGACCGCGGTGCAGGGCGGCTTTGCCCATGTGCATGTTGCCGACGACCCGGCCGTGACGGCGATGTTCGATCCGCTCAAGGTGACCGTGCGGTGTATTCCGCTCGACGGAAACGACGATCCCGGCACCTGCATCGTCACCGGGCGGCCGGTCACGGGGCGAAGCGTGCTGGCCCGCTCCTACTGATTTCATGACAAAAGCCCACAAACGTCAGCGAGAGCATGTTCACGCTACACTGCCTTAGAGGCGAGGTCTGAGATATTTTGGGTCGGGAACATCCACGGAGACTCGGGGCCATGCGACTACCGAATGCTTGGTTTGTCACGGGGGTCGCAGCCTGTCTGGGCGCGGCCGTTGGCGGCGGAATCGCGACACTGGAAGCCGCCTCGCGGCCTTGGCGGGCGGGAGACTTTTCGATCGGGGCCCGGGCTCCGAGTGGCCCCACGCCACAGGCCGACGCGCCCGAGACCCACTTTTCCTTCGGCACTGTCGGCGTCGGCGCCAAGGGATTCCACGAATTCGTGATCCGCAACACTGGCTCCGGTCCGCTTGAACTGACCCGCGGCGCCACCAGCTGCACCTGCACCGTCAGTGACTTTGACGAGACGGAAGGGGGCTCGACGGGCGCAAAAGTGGTGCCGCCGGGGGAGACCACGAAGCTCAAGGTGCAGTGGCGGGGGAAAGGAGATGGTGGGCCGTTCCGACAGCAGGCCAGCGTCTCGACCAACGATCCACGACGGCCACAGATCGCCTTCGTGGTGGAGGGCACGGTGGTGCCCACCTTCAAGGCTGTTCCCGGCTCGATCACGCTGCCGAAACTGTCCGCCGGGTCGAGCGAGCAGGCTGCCGTGAGGGTGTTCACATTCGGCAAGGAATCACCCACGGTCGATTCCCTGACAGCGGACGATGAAAAAACCGCCCAGTTTTACTCGCTTGCCTCGACGCCACTGGCGGTGGATGAACTGGCCGCCGAGACCGGTGCGACCGGCGGCTTCCTGATTACCGCCGATATTCGGCCCGGGCTTCCGATCGGTCCGCTCCGGCAGACGATCAAGGTCGTCTTCCGCATGCCGGAGGAAGTGACGGCCGAAATCCCGGTCGAAGGATCGGTCTCGGGTGATCTTGCACTGGCAGGCACCGCGTGGGATTCCTCTCGCGAGGCGCTGTTGCTGGGATCGGTTTCCAGCCGTGCCGGTTCCCAGACCAGCCTGTTCCTGACCGCAAAGGGCCCGCATCGGGCGAACGTCAGGCCGGTCGTCCGGGAGATCGTTCCGGAGTCCCTGCAGGTCGTCGTCGGAGAGGGCAAGCCGGTGGGCAGTGGCAACGTGATTCGCATTCCAATCTCGATCACCATTCCGCCGGGGAGTGCGCCGGCCAATCACCTCTGCTCCCCTCAGGCCCCCGCCGGCAGGATCGTGCTCGACACCGGACACCCCGACTCACCGACCCTCACCATTCCGGTCTGCGTCGCTATCGTTCCCGATACCACGATTCGTCCTTGATTCGACCATGAAACAGATTGCCACATTCCCTCGCGTCGTCGCGGTATCCACCATGGCTGTGCGTGGCCCGCAACTCCGCTGGCATCTGCTGCGGGGACTGTGGATGGGTGCCATGGTGCTCGCGGGCATGCCGCAGCCTGGTCGGGCAGAGCCGGCAGGTTCCGCACCGGCGGCCTCGGTTTCCGCCGCGGCCGGCCCGGTAGTGGCCAGCCCAGTCGCGGCCAGCCCAGCAGCGGCCTCCGGCGGCGTCGTCGCGGGCCTGCCCGATCGCGGGCCGGGCGTGGACGATGCTCTCGTAGCGACCTTTCGCGAGAGAAATGGCGGCTTGTTCGAGGGCTGGCAGAAGCCACGGGCCGTTGTGATCGTGACCGGCGAACTGGACGGCTACATCGAGCCCTGCGGATGCACCGGCAAGGAGAATCAAAAGGGAGGTTTGAGCCGCCGACGGAATTTCCTGCGGGCAATCGCGTCGGCTGGCTGGCCGCTGGTCACGGTCGATCTGGGCGGTCAGGTCAAACGGTTTGGCCGGCAGTCGGAGATCAAGTTTCAATCGATCGCAGACGGGCTCCGGACCATGGGCTACTCCGCCGTCGGCTTCGGGCCGGGCGACCTCCGGCTCCCGGCGGAGGAACTGGTGGCGGCGGTGGCGGCGGTCGGGGACCAGCCGACGCCGTTCGTGAGCGCCAACGTCGGCCTCCTGGGGCTCGATGCCAACATCACGCCGCGATTTCGGATCGTGGAGGCGGGAGGCCTGCGGTTCGGCATCGTCTCCGTGCTCGGCGATGGCGAAGCCAAGCAGGTCCGCAACGACGCCGTCGAGATCCTGCCGGCCGCCCAGGCGGTCGAGGCCGCCGCCTCCGAACTGAAGAAAGCGAACTGCACGCACCAGATTCTGCTGTCGTGGGCGTCGCCTGAGGAAACCCGCAGCCTGGCTGCACGCTTCCCGCAGTTCGACATCGTCGCGACCGCAGGGGGTGCCGACGAACCGCCCGCGGAACTCCCCACATTGCCGGGCGGTGGCCGTCTGATCGAACTGGGCCATAAGGGAATGTTTGCGGTGGCTGTGGCCTTCTTCGACGACCCTGAAAAGCCGATGCGGTCGCAGCGGGTGCCCCTCGATGCCCGCTTCGGCGAGGCCGAGGACATGATCCAGTTGCTGGCCACGTATCAGAGCCAGCTTGAGTCACTGGGGCTTTCCGGCCTGGGTCTGGCTGCCGGGCGGCATCCCTCTGGCCGG
>JBIIFB010000122.1:0-11544 GCA_044237545.1 Pirellulales bacterium | reverse complement strand
CCGTGCGACCGTTGCGAACGGTAGTCGGGCTCGCGGGGCGGATGCCTGAGCACGCTGCCCACAAGCGCGAGGTCAAAGCTGTCGAGCAGCGTGCCGTGATAGAGCACGCCATGCCGACGCACTCGCAGGGCATTGCCCGAAATCTTACGTTCGCCCGCGGCTGCGTGACGGTCGTAGTCGACCGCCCCCGTACCGCTTTCGACGATCGCCAGATCGCTCGTGCCGCGGCGAACGACTCGTCGGCCGGCAGGGCTCGTCACCCTGAGCAGCGCGGTGTTGAGTGACGCTGCCAAGGGCTCGAGCATCGCGGCGTGGATCGCTTCAATCGATGGCGTGGCTGTGGGGTGGGGCGTGATGACCGACCACATCAGGCAGCCCGGCCCGAGCACCACCGTGGCACCGCCGCTCGGCCGCCGCACCACCCGCACGCCGGCCGCCTCGCACCTGATCAAGTCGATCTCCTCGTCCATGCGGCTCGAAGAGCCGAGCACGATCGTCGGCTCCGCAGCCATCCAGGTGCGGATCCAGGTCTCGGTCGTCAGCCCTTCGTGGGCCTGTTCGAGCAGGGCTTCATCGACCGCGAGGTTCTCCTCGACCGAGGGCAACTCCACGTCAAACCAGACAGCCGCAGGGGCAGGGGGGAGGGCGTCGGGAAGATCAGGACGTTGACGCACTGGGGTGGCTACCTAAGATGGTGAGGTGTTGTTTTATCTCAAGATTTTTCTACCCCAGGATTTTTCTACCCCAAGATTTTTCTACCCCAAGAGTAGAATTTGAGGACTAGGGCACGATATCCCGTGGTTCAGTAGCCTCCCTTTCGCGGTTTTCCACCACCCTCGGGCTGCAAGAACCCCTGCGGCCCGTCCCCCGGCTCAGACGCCCTCCATGTCAGATTCCAACCGCCGGAACATCTCGCAAGACGACTCGCTGCCGCCCGTTGAACCGCCCAATGCGGCGTTTCTCGTGCAACTGTTTCTTGTGCCGGGCGTGATCGTCGCGATCATCGTCTGTGTGTGGCTGGCGTTCCACTGGCTGGCCCATCTCGGCAGCGACCCGCAGGCCTACGTGCGGACGCTCCGCCGTGACAACGAGGGCCGCTGGCAGGCGGCCTTAAACCTCGCCAACGACCTTCGTGGCCCAGGGGGCGGCGTGCTGAAATCGGACGAGCCGCTCGCCACGGAACTGGGGCGGATCCTCACCGAAGAGTCCACGAGCGGACGCAGCGGCGAACAGTCGCAGACCCTCAAGCTGTATCTCTGCCGCGCCCTGGGTGAGTTTTCCATTCCAGCCGCTGCCGGTCCGCTGGTGGATCGGGCCCAGAACCTTGCCGATCCTCAGACATCCCGTGCGGCCGTCGAAGCGATTGCCGTGCTGGCGACGAATCTGGTGGCGGCAGGCCGGTCGTTCGGCAATCCGGCCGACGTCACCACGGCAGTGGTTGCCGCCTCGCGGAGTGACGACGTGCCGCTGCGGTCTGCCGCCGCCTTCACACTCGGCGTGCTCGGCGGGGACGAGGCGCTTGAGAGACTCGTGCAACTCTCCGGCGACGATGCCGACGACGTCCGCTCCAACGCGGCGCTGGCACTTGCCCGTTTGGGCCGCGTGGAATCCTACGAGGCACTCGGCGACATGCTTGCCCTGCCCGACGTGGCCCCGCCCGCCGTGGCATCGGCAGACGCCGTCGCTCAATCGCGTCGTTACAAGCGGGCGCTCGTGGTCATCAATGCGTTGCGGGGCGTTGCCATGCTGGTCGATGCCACCAACGAGCCACCGCCACGTCAGGTGCTCGAACGCGTGGAACAGTTGACGCAGGATCCGCTGGGCGATGTGCGGACGAGTGCCGCGGCATTGCTCAAGAAGGTCGAGCGGCTCGCCACGCCGGCCGCGAAAAGCCCTGGAAAAGCCCTGTAGGAAAAGACCAGAGCCAAAGGGCTGGAACCCCGCGGGCATGCCGCGAGCCAGGATGCTTACGCGCTAAAAAATTCGTCGAGAGCGTCTCGGAGCAGTTCGCTATCGGCTTCAAGGCCTGTCAGCGAATGAAAATCAATCGCTGTCCGGGCGGCATGGATTTCCAAACCGTCGATGACGCAGGCACCGGCCCGCGTTGCTTCCGCCACCACCGGGGTGGGTTGTCCGACCAACGCGAGGTCGGCCACGACGAGATCCGGCCGCAGGCCAGAGAGCGGCACGATCTGTTTCGGTCCATCGGCCGGTACCGCCGTCACGACGATACCAATGCGGTCGGGAATCGCGATGGTTCCCCCCCAGGGCACCATAGAGGCCGGTGCTGCGGCTAGGTCTGTGAGGGCGTCAACGAGCGCCGTCGCCCGCTCGGGTGTTCGGTCACAGATCAGAATCTCACCGGCACCGGCCAGTGAGAGTTCGAGGGCCGTGGCCCGTGCCGCCGCCCCGGCGCCGATAATGAGCACGTTCACGTCGGCCGGATCGATGTGGGCCCGCAGTGCCTCCAGCACGCCCCGCCCATCGGTCATGTGGCCGGCGGGGCCGGCGGGCTGCCGCTCGACGAATCCCACAGCCCCGGCGAACCTGGCCGCCGGGCTGGCCGATGCGACGCTCGCAAGCGCAGCCGAGCGGAGCGATCCGGAGAGCAGGCAGCCCCTCAGCCCCATGGCGGCTGCACCGTGGATCGCCTCGGAAATCCGCTCGGCCGGCACGTCGAAGGTGACAAATTGCCAGTCGAGGCCCGCCGCGACGATCATCCGCTCGAAGAGATACTGGGCGGGATTGCCTGCGGCCGGGCAGCCCAACAGGGCTACGACTTCCTGCAGGGCTGGGCTCGTCATGGTGGACCGCCGCGTTCAGACCGTGAGGTGCGTGGCTGCAACAAAACGGGGATCTTCGCGGATCGGATCGAAATCAGGCTCCGCGCCAGTCAGATCGCGGTAGCGGTCGTCGATCGAAATCGCGTTGGTCAGGTGCTCGATGGCTGCCTGCACGCGGCCCGCCAATGCATGGTAACAGGCCAGATTGTAGAGCAGGATCGGTTCCCGCGGCGACGCTGCGAGCCCTTGCTCGAGCGCCTGGATCGCCTCGTCAAGCCTGCCTGTTCGCTTGAGACACCAGCCCATCCCCAGCCACGATTCCAGCCGCTTCGGCTCCTGGTCGGCCACCATTCGCAGAGCGGTGAGCGACTCCTCCCAGCGGCCCAACGCCCGCAGGGCTTCCCCTTCGAGAAGTTTTGCGATCGCCATCGAACGCGTCGGCTCCGGCAGAGACTCGAGCAGGTCGAGGGCACGGTGCAGAAGCTTCTGTCCACTGGGCGGAACGGGCTGGTCTTGCTGCACGAGCAGTTCGCCAAGCTCGATATAGCCGGAGGCCTCCCGCAGGATGGCCTGGCGACGGTAACGGGGCATGTCTGGCATGGCTGTTATGTCTGGCGTGGCTGGCATGTCTGGCATGGATGAAAGTATCTCGAGGGCCGGCGGGGCCCGAGCCTTCCGCGGACTCAAAGATTGTAGTCCGCCAGCCCGGTCCGTCTGCGTTTTCCTTTCTACGCAGCTGTCCCCCAAACGGGTCGCCAGCGGCCGAAGCGGGCTTTTCAGGGAAATTTTCATCGGGGGCACGAAAATCTCTGCCGGCCGCCACTCTTAATAGAGGATAGAGAAATAGAGGATAGAGAAGACTTTCGAGAGAAGGCCCTGAGAGATGCCGGTCGGTGGCATTTCTAGCGGCATTCCCGTCACCGGAGCACAACAGATGCGACTTACGCTCAGAACCCTGCTGGCCTGGCTGGACGGGGTGCTGCCCGACGAGGAGCAGCAGCAGCTCGGCGCAAAGGTGTCGTCCAGTGCGGTGGCCACGCAGTTGGTGGAACGCATTCGCAGTGCCGTTGGCCGGACCGCAATTGGAGCCCCCAAGCCAGATGGCCGGGGCCTCACGGAAGACCCCAACTCCGTGGCCGAATATCTCGACAATACGCTCTCCTCCGACCAGCTGGAGGCTTTTGAACGGATCTGCATCGAGTCGGAGATCCATCTGGCGGAGGTGGCAGCCTGCCACGGGCTGCTCGCCGAGGTCGCTCGCGATCCCAGCGTCGAGCATGCCCTGCAGGAACGCGAACGGCAGCGGATCCGGGAGAGAATGCGTGGGCTGCTGGCGGGCATTCAGGATCGGGAGGCCACGGAACACGCCGCTGCGGCACGTGACGGAGATGGCCACGCCGAATCGCGGGAAACGGCACGTGACCTCCGAAATGCGATCAACGACGCGATCAACTCAGCCGCAACGCCCGACGCCGCGGCTGCCGCTGTCGGCACGCAAGCGGCTCTGCCCCGCCCGGTTGCCAGACGGTCGTCACTGGCGGCATGGGCGGCGGCACTGACCGCAGTTGCCCTGCTCCTCACCTTGGTGGGTGTGCTGACATGGTCGCTGCTTCGCGGCGGCAACGCCGGCCGTGGCAATCGCCGTCCGCAAGAAGTGGCGGTTGTTCAGGAAGAGCCACAGGCCGTCGAGCCGCCACCGGTCGGCCCAGCGGCGGCGGAGGCAACGGCCCCGCCTCAAGAGCCGCCCGCCGACAAGCCGCCTGCCGACAAGCCGCCTGGGGCGGGCGGGGGTTCACGGCCAGAAGCTGAGCCGGTCGCAGACGGAACGCCCCCCACGGAAGCGGTGGCAGCACCACAAGGATCGCCGCTGGCACCAGCGGTGCCGATGGCGGCCGTTGCCGCGGTGGCAGCGGCTCCGGAGGCTGCCTCGTCGCCGGCACTCCCGCAGGCAGTCGCGTCTGCTCCCACGGGTGAGGCCGGTCCAAACCCAAAACCCGGGCCAGAGCCCGAGCCAGCGGCTCAGCCAGAGAGAGCGATCGGTTTTGTGGGGGCCGAGGGCGTGCTCCTGCGGATGACGGAGGCGGCTGGGGCGGTGACCTGGAGCCACTTCCCCGGGGGCTCACCGTTGCAGAGTCGCGAAGACCTGCTCGTGCCGCCGGCCTTTCAGCCCGAACTCCACGTGGGGGGCGTTACGATCCGCCTGTTTCCCGAGACCCGTGCAGCGCTGTCGGTCGATGCCGATGGCACGCCGCGGATCGAGGTGGTGTTTGGTCGCGCTGTCGCCCGGGCCAGTCAGGCCGATGCCCGATTGGGCATGACTGCCGCCGGGCTGGTTGGCATCGTCGATGCCGGACTCCTCAGCCCGGTGGCCATCGAGGTGAAGCTCGACCGTCTACCGGGCAGGGAGCCCGCCAACACGCTGCCGCGGGTTGAGGCTACGGTCATCGCCTCACGTGGACTTGCCTGGCGTCAGACGGCCTCCGATGGCCGGCCAGCAGAACAGCTGCTGGAGGGCATCGATGCGAAGGGCATGCTCGAAGCAGGCATGTCGCTCGCATGGGGAAGCACCGAGCCAGGCCGGGTCAAGGTGGTCCGCAGCCGCGTGCTGCCCACGTGGATCGAGTCGGGCTCGAGGCCCGACAGGCTCGAGAAGGCAGCATCTGAGGCGCTGGCCGCCAAGGTTACGACCACGACCCCGCTCACACGAGCCCTTCGCGAGATGGCCTCCGACAAACGGGTTGAAAACAGGATGCTGGCCGCATCGACCCTGGCGCTTCTCGGCGAATTCAACGACCTCGTCGAACAACTCGCCACGGAGTCGGACGGACGAACGCTGGAGCCACGGCAGTGGTCGCAGCTCGAGAGCACGGCGGTGCCGCTGGCACTGGCCCGGGGCGGGAATGCGGCCTCCCGGCTTCAGGAGTCGTTCGCCAATCGGGGGCCGCACGGCAAGGCCGAGGTGCTCTGGGCGATGGCCCGTGGATTCACCGATGAGGAACTCGCCGCTGGGGCCGATCGGGGCATCGTCGCGGCACTGGAAGACCCAAGCCTCATCGTCCGGCGGTATGCGAGCAAGTCGCTCATCGACATTACGCAGCCGAATGCCGTGGATCGAAACCGCTACCGCCCCGAGGTGACGCCCGACCGGCGGCGAGATGGCGTGCTCTGGTGGCGGGGGCAGTTGGAAAAAGGGCTTATACGCCGGGGTGCCGCGCTCGCCCGGGACATCGGCCGGCCGACCGCCGGGCCAGCCAAAGACCCCGAGGCTGATCCCGACGCGGATGGAGATGCCGAACCCGATACGGACTGAATTTGGTCTGGTTTTCGCGGCCCGTGGCCGTGGCTTTCAGATGGTTTGTGTCGGCAACGCAAGGGGTGTTATGATCCATGGTGCGTCGGACCGATGGCCCCTCGATATGGCGGCCCGCGATACAGTCGGCTGACAGATGGTGTCCGGCACTTGTTTTGGTCCCGGGTAGCCGCTTCCTGTGGCGGTTTCGTTATTGAGAAGGGAAGGCGCACGTGCAAATCAACGTTTCGGCAAGGCACGGACAACTCAGTGGTGCCACGCAGTCCAAGATTGCGTCGAAGGTGTCCCGTCTGAAGCGGTATTTCAGCCGCCTCACGGCTCTGAATGTGACAGTTGACCTCGAGAACGAGGATCTGCCGACGGTCGAAATCGTCGCCTCGGCGGAGCACTTTCACGATATGGTGAGCCGCGAGCACTCCGGCCAACTCTGGAGAAGCGTCGACGGGGCCGTCCAAAAGCTCGAACAGCAGCTCAGAAAACATAAGGAGAAGGTTCTGGACAACCAGCACGCGCATGCCGCGCGCGAATCCTGAACCCCAAGAAGACGCATGAAGTTTTCCGATTTCGTGGCGGCGGACGCGATCCGTTCCCAGGTTGGTGCAAACACCAAGGAAGGTGTCATTCGTGAGATGGCCCAGTCGCTCGTTGAGTCTGGCAGCATCGCGGCCGGCGACCTCGAGAGCATCGTCAGGGCCATCTTGAAGCGAGAAGACCTCGGTAGCACCGGCATCGGTCGGGGCGTGGCCGTTCCCCACACCAAGCATCCAAGCGTGAGCAGGCTGGTGGGCACGGTGGCGGTCAGCCACGACGGCGTCGACTTTGAGAGCCTCGACGGCGAGCCTGTGCAGCTGTTTTTCCTGCTCGTGTCGCCGCCGGACCGGCCGGGCGATCACCTGCGGGCCTTGGAAAACATCTCCCGTCAACTCCGTGACGATACGTTTTGCCGGCAGCTCAAGGCTGCCAAGGGACCGATGGATATCCAGCATCTGCTGGAGGAGGCCGACAGCCACGGGGTGGCGTCGTGACCGCCGCCGCAATACGGGAAGGTGAGGGCCGGTTGGCCGACAGTCGAGAGCGCATGAGTGAACAACATGACCAACATGACCAGCATGACCAGCATGCACAGCATGACCAAGGTGCACAGATCGTTTCGCGCAAGGTCGTGGTCGGGATGCCGCAGGGCTTGCATGCACGGCCGGCCGACATGCTTGCCCGTGAGGCACGCAAATGGCAGTCACGGATCGAACTCCTCAACGCTGCTCACAATAATTCGCAGAGAGTCGATGGGAAAAGCATCCTCGAGGTGCTGACGCTCGCCGCCGAGGCGGGCACGCATCTGGTGGTGGAGGCAACGGGGCCCGACGCCCGTGAGGCGATCGAAGCGATCGGCAGCCTCTTCGACCGGAATTTCAACGAACAGGACAACAACGAAGGCCGGTAGCAAAAGCCAGCAGCAAAGACAGGTAAGGAAGCCAACTTTTCGGCGACAGGCTGATCTGATACGGCCATTGTCGGCCGGCAGCCAGTGTCCACTGGCTTTTGAGTCGCAGTCGATACACGCAGTTCATACACGCAATCCACACACGCAGTCCACAAACCGAAGGAGCCGCAACGAGCCGCGAGGCGCGAGTGCCGCAGGGATCCTGATCGCCGCTGTCCTGTTCGTCAGGACGCGCAGCGATCTCCCTCGCCGACACGCCGCAGCCCGCGCGCGAGATGCGCCCCATGCTCAAACTCCAGGGAATCGCCGTTTCACCCGGCGTTACGATCGGCGAGGCGCTCGTTCTCGACAGCGAGGGCTTCCGGATTCCGCGTCGCTTCGTGGAACGGAGTGCCGTCGATACGGAACTGGCCCGGCTCCAGCACGCCGTGGGGGAGACCGCACGCGAAATCGAGCGGAACAGGGATGCGATCCGGGCCGAACTGGGCGAGCAATACGCCGCTATCTTCGAAGCCCATCTCGCGATGCTGCACGACGCCAAGCTTCAAGAGGAGCTTGCTACGGCCGTCCGCGACCGCAACTGGTGGCCGGAATACGCGGTCAGTCGCACGCTCCGCCGCTACGCGAAGGCATTTCAAAACCTCGACAACCACATCTCGCAACGCGCGCACGACATCTACGACATCGAGAAGAGCCTGCTCCGCAATCTGCTCGGGCAGCGACGCGAGACACTGGCCGCGATCTCGCAGCCGGTGATCGTGCTGGCCCACAATCTCACGCCCAGTGAAACGGCCAACCTCGATCGGCGATTCGTGCAGGGCTTCGCCACGGAACTGGGTGGGCCGGGCAGCCACACCGCCATCGTTGCCGAGGGCCTGGAGATTCCCGCCGTGGTGGGCATCGGTCCATTTCTCGCCGATGTGTCCGGCGGTGAGCCGGTGATCCTCGACGGCAACCAGGGGATCGTCATCCTCCAGCCCGACGAGGAAACGATCGCCCGCTACCGCATGGAGGCCGAGGCGGCCCGCACCGTCGCCAGAAAGCTCGATCGTCTGCGGGATCTGCCGGCCGTGACCACCGATGGCGTGCGGATCCAGATCACCGGCAACATCGAGTTTCCCAGCGAGGCCGAGCAGTGCCTGAGCCGGGGCTGCGACGGCATCGGCCTCTACCGCACCGAGTTCCTCTACCTGACGAGCCGGCGGGAGCCCACCGAAGAGGATCACTTTTCCGCCTACCGTGACGTGGTGCAGGCGATGCCCGGGATGCCGATCGTGATCCGCACGCTCGATCTGGGATCCGACAAGATGCTCACCGAGGCGAAGTCGGAGGAGGAGCGGAATCCCTGCCTCGGCCTGAGGAGCATCCGGCTCTCATTGCGGCATCTGCCGATGTTTCGTACGCAGCTGCGGGCCATTCTCCGGGCCAGCGCCCTGGGCGACGTGCGGGTGCTCTTCCCGCTCATCTCGACGATCGTGGAATTGCGCCAGGCGCGGATGGTGCTGGCGGACGTGATGGAAGATCTCGCCGAACATGGCATCGCGTTCAACGCGGGGATGCCCGTCGGCATGATGGTGGAGACGCCGGCCGCCGCGTTGATGCTCGACGCATTCATCAAGGAGGTCGATTTCGTTTCCATCGGCACCAACGACCTGATCCAGTACACGCTGGCGGTCGATCGGGGCAACAAGGAGGTCGCGGAACTTTACAACGCCTGTGATCCGGCGGTGTTGCGGCTCTTGCGCCGCTCGCTGGATGTGGCGGCCGAGGCCGGCGTGCCGGCTACGGTGTGTGGTCAGATGAGCGGCAGCGTGATGTACACGCAGCTGCTTCTGGGATTGGGCTTGCGGCAGCTGAGCGTGCCGGCGAGCGCCATCCCCGAAGTGAAGCAGGTGTGCCGAAGTGTTTCGGCCGCTGAATGCCGCGTGATTGCGGAAAAAGCGCTGACGATGGACGCCGCGCGGGACGTGAAAGCGTACCTGCGGGATCAGCTTCGTCGGCTGCTCGCAGAAACGGTCGCCTAGCAGCCTGGCTGCCAACGCGACACCCGTTCTCCGGAACGGTCAGAGTCATCGAAAGGAAAATAGATATGAAACAGGAAATGCTGATCAACGTGTCGCAGCCGGAGGAATGCCGGATTGCGATCATGGAGGACGGCGTGCTGGAGGAGCTCTATGTGGAGCGGACCAGCCAGGACAACCTTGTCGGCAACATCTACAAGGGACGTATCGTCAATATCGAGCCGAGTATCCAGGCCGCGTTCGTCGATTTCGGGGTGGGCCGCAACGGCTTCCTGCACATCAGCGACGTGGAGCCCCAGTATTACCGGCAGGGCGGGCTCGATCCCGACAAGGCATTCGAGGCCGGCGAGGCCGGCGGCCGAGACGACGACGTTGAAGAGCCGGACGCCGATGGACGGCCACGCGCGGCCACGCGGCGGAAGCCCCGCATGGGCGACCGCCCCCGGGTGAAACCGCCCATTCAGGACATTCTCAGGCGGGGCGACGAGGTGCTCGTCCAGGTGATCAAGGAGGGCTTCGGCACCAAAGGGCCGACGCTCTCCACCTATATCTCGATCCCGGGCCGCTATCTGGTGCTGATGCCGCCGCTGGGGCGGGTGGGGGTGTCGAAGAAGATCGACGACGAGCACGAGCGCCGCATCCTCCGCGACATCATGCTCGAACTCCGTCCGCCGAAGGGCGTTGGATTCGTCGTGCGGACCGCCGGCACCGAACGCACCAAGTCGGAGATGGCCCGCGACATGGCCTACCTGCTGCGGCTCTGGAAGTCGATCGTGCGAAGGATGCGGAAGTATTCGGCGCCGATCGACATCTACCAGGAGTCGGACATGATCATCCGCACGATCCGTGACATGTTCACGGAAGACGTGGGACGGATCCTGATCGACGAGCCGGCCGCCTACGAGCGGGCCCGCGAGTTTCTCGAACTGGTGATGCCGAAGTATGTGTCGCGGCTGCAGCTCTATGACGGTAAGGAGCCGCTCTTCCACCGCTACGGGCTGGAAGACGAAATCAGCCGCATCCACCAGCGGAAGGTGCCGCTCAAGGGCGGCGGTTCGATCGTGATCGACACCACCGAGGCGCTCGTGGCGATCGACGTCAACTCCGGCAGCTTCCGTACCGAGAAGTCGGCGGAGGAGAACGCCTACCAGATGAACCTCATCGCCGCCAAGGAGATCGCCCGTCAGCTGCGGCTCCGCGACTTGGGTGGCGTGATCGTCAACGACTTCATCGACATGCGGCGGGAGAAATACCGACGCGGCGTCGAGAAGGCGCTGCACGACGCCATGAAACGGGATCGTGCCCGGACCAAGATCCTGCGGACGAGCCCATTCGGCCTGATCGAGATGACGCGGCAACGGATTCGCCCGTCGCTGAGGAAGAGTATCTTCCGCGATTGCCCCACCTGCGCCGGCACCGGAATCGTGAAGACCGCCGAGAGCATGGCGATCGAGGTGATGCGGACGCTCCAGCTTTCCGCCACGCGGGACGACATCGCCCGGCTCAACGTGACGGTGCACGACGAGGTGGCGACATGGATCAACAATCGCAAGCGTCGGGAGATTGCCCAGTTTGAGGACGCCACGCACGTGCAATTGCACGTCACCGGCAAGGAGAGCGCCTCGCCCGAGCACCTGCTCATCGAGGCCTGGGATTCGACCGGCCGGACCGTGCGGTTTCCGTAAAAACGCTGTTTTGAGAGCCCCACTCGACCCGGGGCCTGACCATTGCTAGTCTCAGGGGCTAGAAAAATTGTTCCGAAAAACGTCGGGTTCCGCCTGTCGGCTCGAGCCCCTCCTTTTTCACCAGTTTCGCACCAGCATTCTCACCAGTATCAGTTTCCACACCAGTTGCCTTTCAGAGCGTGATCTACCATGGCCAAGTCTGCATCGACCAGTGATTCCCCTTCATCCGCAGGCAGCATGGCGGGCGCTGGCCACCACTACGCCATCGTCGCCGACGGCGGCCGGCAGTATCGTGTCAGCGAAG
>JBIIFB010000013.1:0-35137 GCA_044237545.1 Pirellulales bacterium | reverse complement strand
GTGCGCGCAGCCTGGAGGCCGAAGCGAACGTCCGGCAACGGGGCATGGGCAGCCCCGAACCCAGCCGCGATGCGATGCTGTTTGTGACGCTAGCTGCTCGCGCTGCGGTATTTCGTGATCGCGGCCTGGAATACGAGCCGTGAGATCACAAGCGTCGCCGTCGCGGCGACGAGCAAGGCCACCATAAGGCCCCAGGATTCACCCGAAAAAGGGAGAGCGATGACCCGGGCCGGCACATTCACGACGAGCAGGATCGGGATCACAAACGTGAACAGCGTGCGGAGCGGACCACCCCAGGGACCGGCGTAGATCTCGGCGGGATAGCGGGAGAAGTTGGTGAGATAAAACCAGAAATCGTAGAGGCTCTGGTTGCGGCCAAGAAGGATCGTGGCAGCGGCGAGCATGATCACGAGGCTATAGAGGATCGCCACGCCGCAGAGGATGAGGAGCGGATAGAGCAGCCAGGCGACGGGCGGCGGCGTGGAATCCATGCGGGAGACCGCCCAGCCGAGGAGGCCGATGCCCACCAGGCCGTTGGCACAGGCCGAGAAATCGACACGGTGCATCGAGAGCATGAACTGCGGGTCGAGCGGCTGCACGAGAACGGCATCGAGGCCGCCGGTGCGAACCATCTCGGTGAGCTCCTCCGCGCTCGGCATGAAGAGCGCTTGCACGATCGAATTGATGATCAGGCCAGTGGCAACGAAAGCGAAGAACGGCTCCCGCGACCAGCCTGTGTTGCGGCCGATCTCCGGTGTGAATGTGAAGATCAGCAGGTAGAAGGCGAGGTTCATCGACATCCAGCCCATGCTCGTCACGCATTCAAGCAGGAAGTTGACGCGAAATGTCATGTCGCGTATCAGACACGCCCGGGCGAAGGTCAGGAAGATCGTGAAGTAGCGTTTCATAGCCTCTATCCGCCGAAGGCACTGTAACGACGCGTGCCCCGCCACCAGGCGATCCGGCAGGCGACGGCCATCACCACCACCCAGGTTGCCTCGATCGCGAGGTCACGGGCGAGGGTCGCGCCCTGGATCTTGCCGAGCCAGACGGCCGCGGGAAAGTAGGCCGTGTATTCGAATGGCAGCCAGCGCACGACGTCGGCCAGCGTCACGCCCGCGATCCCCGTCTGGACACCGGACAGCATGTCGATCGGGAACATGTGGCCGGAGAGCAGGTACTGCACGAGCATGTAGGCGAAGATGATGCTCGAGACCTCGAGAAACCAGAAGCCGAGCATGCCGAGGGTGGCCTCCATGAAGAAGCCCAGTAGGAACGACAGCACCAGCGACAGAACATATGCGGCGATCGTACCGACGTCGGGTGTCGGCGGAAAATAGCCCCGGCACACATAGAAGATCGCCGCGAAGGGCAGAATGGCCACGACATAGTAGACGAGCTTGTGGGCGATCCTGGCCGCCAGCAGGTAGGCCACGTAGTCGACCGGCTGCACCAGGTATTTCTTTACCGAGCCGTCGCGGACGCTCCGGGAGATGCCGCCAGCGAGGCCGGGCATGCTCGAGAAGGCCCGAGTCACCATCGTGAGCAGGTAGTAGGCGACAATGTCGTTCCGCGTATAGCCGGCGATGTCGGGCCGGCTCGTGGCGTTGAAGACGGCAGTCCAGAGGAAGACCTGTGTCACGATCGGCAGGAACCGCATCACGGTGCCGATGACAAAGTCGCCGCGGTAGACGAGCCGCTCTTCGAGGCAGATGGCGAGCATCGTGAACCAGGTTCGCAGGCCGGCGAATGGCCGGACGGGAGCGGTCGTCGGGGCCCGGTCGGCGGGCGTGGCAAGGCTCATGCGGTTGCCCCCGCCGGGGCCGGGCCTGCGCGGAACAGTTCGGCCACGATCTCCTCCAGAGGCACGTCCTCCACCGAAATGTCGCGGACGCTCTCGCTGCGGAGGATCTCCGGCAGCACGTCGGCGATTCGCGTGCGGTCGATGCGGAGCTCGACCCGAGGCCCCCGGATCTCGCAGGGGAAGCCAAATCGCTCCATCCGTCCGACGGCGGGCGTGGCGTCGAGGTCGAGGGTGACGATCTTGTGGGTCGTGAAGCGGTCGACAATTTCCTCCAGTGGCCCATCGTGGAGGATGCTGCCGTGCGTGATCACCACCACCCGTTCGCAGAGTGCGGCGACGTCCTTCATGTAGTGTGTCGTGAGCACCACGGTCACCCGCCGCCGGGCCTGCACCGCTTTGAGAAAGTCATGGATCGTGTGTTGGGCGACAACGTCGAGGCCGATCGTCGGCTCGTCGAGAAACAGCACCTCCGGCTCATGCAAGAGCGCGGCGATCAGTTCCAGCTTCATCCGCTCACCGAGGGACAGTTCACGAACGGGCTGCAGCATGAGCCCGCGGACGCCGAGCAGGTCTACCAGTTCGTCCCGCGTGCGGTTGAAGCGGGCGGGCTCGATCCTGTAGATCTCCTTGTGGAGCCGAAAGCTTTCGGCGGCGGGCAGATCCCACCAGAGCTGGTTCCGCTGGCCCATCACCAGGGCGAATCGCCGGCGGAAGTCGTCGGCGCGTTCCCACGGCACGTGGCCGAGCACCCGGGCGGTGCCCCGCGAGGGAGTAATGATCCCAGAGAGCAGTTTGAGAAATGTCGTCTTGCCCGCGCCGTTGGGCCCTAGCAGGGCCACAAACTCCCCGCGGCCGATCGACAGGCTCACACCGCGAACCGCCTCTACCAGTCGGCTCGTGCGGTGGAACAGCCCCGTCACGCTGGCGAGCAAGCCCTCAGGCTTGTCGTAGACACGGTATTCCTTGGCGAGCGAGTCGACCGAAATGACGGGATCGACACCACGGTCGGCGGGCCCGCCGCGATTGGAGTTGTGCATGCCGGAAGTATAGAGGAAAACCACGCCGTCCCCTCTTGCTTGGAGATGTTTTCAGCAATGCCCGCTCACGCGACGATCCGCATCGGCCTCGGACACGACACCCACCGGCTCGGCCCCGGCACCGGCCTCGTGCTGGGCGGCATCACGATTCCGCACGACAAACAGGCCCTGGGGCACAGCGATGCCGATGTGCTCCTGCATGCGGTCACCGACGCACTCCTCGGGGCGGCCGCGCTTGGGGACATCGGTGAACTGTTTCCAGACACCGATCCAGCCAACAAAGGGCGTGATTCGGCCGAGATGCTGCGGGCGGCAGCCGATCGCGTGACGGCGGCAGGCTTTCGCATCCTGAATCTGGATTGCGTGATTTTCGCCCAGCGGCCCAAAATCCTGCCACACCGGCCACGGATGCGGAGTCGCATCGCCGAGATCCTCGGCATTGACTCGGAAGCCGTGTGGCTCAAGGCCAAGACCGGCGAGGGCGTCGGGACGATCGGCACTGAAGAGGCGATCGCGGCCGAGTGCGTGGTGCTGCTGGAACGATTCAAGGAAGCCCCTTAACGACCTAACGACCTAGAACTAGAGACACAGAACTAGAGACACAGAACTAGAGACACAGAACTAGAGACACAGAACTAGAGACACAGAACTAGAGACACAGAACTAGAGACACAGAACTAGAGACACAGAGACTGGAGCGGAAACGAGCGATGGCGACGACTGAAGCGAAGCAGGCGATGATGGGCACGGGCGAAAGCCTGCCGGTGATCGAGATCTACAGCACGCTCACCAAGAAAAAGACGCCGCTGGTCACGGTGAAGCCGGGCCACGTCGGCATGTATCTCTGCGGCCCGACGGTCTACAAGCCGAGCCACATCGGCCACATGGTCGGCCCGGTAATCTTCGACACTGTCAAACGGTATCTCGAGTATTCGGGCTGGAAGGTGACCTGGGTCGTGAACATCACCGACATCGACGACAAGATCATCGGCGAGAGCGCGGCCCGGGGCACCACCATGGCGAAGCTCGCTGCGGAGATGACGACCGACTATCTCGAAAACCTCGCCGTGCTGGGGGTCGAGGGGATCGACGTGATGCCGAAGGCAACCGAGCATATCGGCACGATCATCGCGTTCATCGAGGGGCTGATTGCCAAAGGCTTTGCCTATGCATCCGATGGCGACGTCTACTTCGACGTCACCAAGGATGCCGACTACGGAAAACTGACGAACCGCTCGGTCGAGGCGATGCAGGGCGAGGGTGGATCGACCGCGGAGCGGAAGCGTTCGGCGGCCGACTTCGCGCTCTGGAAGAAGGCGAAGCCGGGGGAGCCTTCCTGGGAGAGCCCGTGGGGGCCGGGCCGGCCGGGCTGGCACATCGAGTGTTCAGCCATGAGCCGGGCGATCCTCGGCGAGCACTTCGACATTCATGGCGGCGGTCTCGACCTGATCTTTCCACACCACGAGAACGAGATCGCCCAGAGCGAATCATTCCATGACTGCCCGATGGCCACCTACTGGATGCACAATGGCCTGATGCAGGCGGCGGGTGCCGCCGGGAAGGTGGGCGGCCGGCCGCGGGGCTCAGACGCTGGGGGCGATGATGCCGCCGCCGAGGCGGCGTCCCAGGCAGCCACCAAGATTTCAAAGTCGACCGGCGCCGAACCCTTCAAGAGCCTGCTGGTCCGGCATCGGCCTGAGGCGATCCGCCTGCTTCTGCTCTCCACGCACTACCGCAGTCCGATCCATTTCGGCGAGGAGCCGCTCGGGGAGAGTGCGCGGGCCGGGGAGGCCTTCGAGCGACTCTTCACGCGGTACCAGCGGGTTGCCGGGAAATCGTTCTACTCCCTGTCCGGCCGCGACCGGCGGGCGGGGAATGCGGCCGTGGCGGCCGCCGGCGACGAGGCGAAGGCCCTGCGGGAGAAGTTCCTGGCCGCGATGGACGACGACTTCAACACGGCGATCGGCATGGCCACGCTGTTTGATTTCGTGCGGGTGGCCAATAAGTTCGTCGACCAGCAGGGCTTGGAAAAGAAGGCGACTCCAGAGGCCCTGGCGACGCTCGACGCCATGATGCTCGTGCTCCGCGAACTCACCGACACACTGGGCATCTTTTTGAAGGAGCCTGTTGCGAAGGCGGGAGGTGCCGACGAGGGGCTGGTGGCGAAGCTCATGGAACTGGTCATCGAGATCCGGGCCCGGGCCCGGGCCGGCAAGGATTTTGCAACGGCCGATCTTGTGCGAAACAAGCTCACCGAGGCGGGGGTCGTCTTGGAAGACCGTGCCGACGGCACGCTCTGGACGCGGAAGTAAGGCGGGCACGGGGAATCCCATCGCTCACGCTCCGGGCTTGTATGAACGTTCCCCGAATCCCATCGCTTACGCTCCGGGCTTGTATGGAAGCTCCCATAAAAGCCCCCGGCGTGAGCCGGGGGATAGGCAGAACGTTCGGCGTTGATCGCATGCACGATCCCATCGCTTACGCTCCGGGCTTGTATGGAAGCTCCCATAAAAGCCCCCGGCGTGAGCCGGGGGATATGGGCCGCGAACTCGCGTCCCTCCCGCTGCTGGGGTAGTCTTGTCTGATTCAGCCGCCGCTCCAGCAATTTCAGAAAGACAGTGCCATGCCCGGTTACGACGCCTCGAAGATTGAGATCGAGTTGCCAGGTTCCCAGATCGCCACCTGGTGCCTGGGACTGGGCGGAGTGTTGGTAGCGCTCGGTGCTCTTGCGATCGCGGCCCCGTGGGTGGCCTCGACCGTCATCGATTATCTCTGCGGTGGCACGCTGATCGCGGCCGGTATCTCGCAGATTGGCATGGCGGCGGGCACGTGGACGTGGCGTGGCTTTTGGCTCACGCTGGTCTGCGGAGTCCTTTCGGTCGTTGCCGGCGTTGCCATGCTCGCGATCCCAGTCGAGGGCATCCACGCGCTCGTCACGTTCCTCGGGATCGTGATCCTGCTCCAGGCGGCGGCCAAATTGACGGCCGCGTTTTCGGTGCCACGCGAATTCCCTCGCGGCTGGATCCTCTTCGACGGGATCATCACGGCGGTGCTCGGCGGCATCCTGCTCACGAGCCCCGCCAGCCAGGCAGGGCTCTACCTGGGAACGCTGATCGGCATCAATCTGCTCTCAAGCGGAATCGCCTCGGTGGCCACGGGGCTCGCGATTCGCCGATGAATGAGCGGCCGAACACTACGGCCAGATGACTCCAGCAAAGAACAAAAGCTGCAGACTACGGCTGCAGGCTAAGGCAACTGGATCGCCACCGGTTCGCTCACGGCGCCGGCTGCGGCCTCGGCTGCTGCCATGTCGCGGATATCCTGCGTGATCTTCATCGAGCAATACTTCGGGCCGCACATGCTGCAGAAGTGGGCGCTCTTGAAGGTTTCCTGCGGCAACGTCTGGTCGTGGTACTTCCTGGCCGTTTCTGGGTCGAGTGACAGCCGGAACTGCTCGTTCCAGTCAAAGTTGAAGCGAGCCTTCGACAGGGCATCGTCGCGAACGCGGGCGTTCTTGCGGTGCCTGGCCAAATCGGCGGCGTGGGCCGCGATCTTGTAGGCGATCACTCCCTGCTTCACGTCCTCCGCATCCGGCAGGCCCAGATGCTCCTTCGGCGTCACGTAACAGAGCATCGCCGCACCGCTCCAGCCGGCCAGAGCCGCTCCGATGGCGCTGGTGATATGGTCGTAGCCGGGCGCGATGTCGGTGACCAACGGCCCCAGCACGTAGAAAGGAGCCTCGTCGCACTCCTCCATCTGCCGCTTGATGTTCATGTCGATCTGGTCCATCGGCACATGCCCCGGCCCCTCCACCATCACCTGGCAGCCCTTCTTCCACGCCCGCCGCGTGAGTTCGCCGAGCACGTGCAATTCCGCGAACTGCGCCTCGTCGCTGGCGTCGGCGATCGACCCGGGCCGCAGGCCGTCGCCAAGGCTCCAGGTGACATCGTATTCCCGGAAGATGTCGCAGAGATCCTCGAAGTGGGTATAGAGGGGATTCTGCTGGCGGTGCGTCATCATCCAGCGGGCGATCAGCGAGCCGCCCCGGCTGACGATGCCAGTGATCCGCTGCATCGTCAGCGGCAGGTGCTCCTGCAACAACCCTGAGTGGACGGTCATGTAATCAACGCCCTGCTGCGCCTGCTTCTCGCACATGTCGAGAAAGTGCTGCGGTCGCATGTCGTCGATATCGCCGCCGAGTTCCTCGAGCATTTGATAGATCGGCACCGTCCCGATCGGCACCGGCGACGCATCGATGATCGCCTGCCGGATCGTGTCGATGTTTTTTCCTGTGGAAAGATCCATCACCGTGTCGGCACCGTGGTGGACCGCCATGTGGAGCTTTTCCAGCTCCGTCTGCTCGTCGCTGGTCACAGCCGAGTTGCCGATGTTGGCATTGATCTTGGTGAGCGCGGCGATGCCGATAGCCATCGGCTCAAGCCGCTTCGTGAGGTGCACCTTGTTCGCCGGGATCACCATCCGGCCCCGGGCCACCTCCGCGCGGATCAGTTCCTCGGGAAGGTCCTCGCGCTGGGCGACGAACTTCATCTCGGGGGTGATCTCACCGCTCTTGGCACGTTCGTACTGGGTCACTTGGTCGGCTCCCTAAGGGCTGTTTTCGGCGGGCTGCTTTTCCGCCAATACGGTAGCAAAAGTTTAGCGCGTCGTGTGGGGAGGGGGATGTTTGGCCGTGAAAGCCACCGGGCGGGCTCCCCAAACACGCTCCATGCTGACGACAGTTCGGGGCTGCCCATGCCCCGTCGTCGGACGTTCGCGTCGGGCATCCTGCCCTTCGCTCACTCGATGCTGACTGCGCTCCGGCATCCTGCCTCCGCTGGTCAGCAACGCCGGCTCTCGGGACATGGGCAGCCCCTCACGGATTATTCCGAGTCCCATACAAGCCCGGAGCGTCAGCGACGGGATCATGCGAGCCAGGCCCGGAGGGCCGGGTTAGCTCCAGCCGGCGGAGGCCGGCCAAGAAAAAATCGCACGATGCGATGTTTTTCGTGAAGCAGCCAGCCCCGAACCGTTGGCCAGCTACTACAGCGTCTTTAAGTATTCGAGCACGGCGGTCTTTTCATCCTCGTCGAGAGCATCCGGGAAGTCGTGGCCTTTGGCACTCTTGCCTGGCTTCGATGTGTCGAAATGGCGACGGCGTTCGGCGGAGGAGAGCTTTTCCTGCCCCGTCCCTGCCGGCATTTTCTCCATCTCCTCCACCTCCAGACCGACGCGGGTCTGGTCGTAGCCTGTCGCCGTCCGTTTCCAGACGGCCGGCCGCCGGGCGGGATGCAGGAGATGCCAGAGCGTCGGCACCGAACCGTTGTGAAGATAGGGCGCACTCGCCCAGATTCCGTCGAGGGGCGGCGCCACGTAGCCAACAGGGGACTCGCGGTCCTGGAAGCCCTGGGCGTCGGCGCCCATGTGGCCGAACCAGCTGCTATTCAGTTCGCCCCGCTCCTTCGGGGTGAGCGCATCGAACCGCACGCGGTCGGTGCCCACCTCCTCGATAGCGACGATGCGTTCCGGGTAGTGCTTCTCCACAGCCCCTTCCGAATGGTAGGTACCGTGGCAGCTGGCGCAGTGCTGCTCGAAGAGAGCCCGACCTCTTCCGGCAACAACCGCGTCGACCGGCCAGGGCCAACGCGGCGGTTCGAGCGATTCGATCCACTGCTCGATGTCGCGAAAATCGTTTTCCCAGCCGCGGAGCTTCTTCGGCCCGTTCTCCTTGACCAGCAGAAACTGCATCAGCATCCGGTGCCCCTTGGCCGCGAAACCGTCGGCATAGAGGCTGCGTCGCTTCCTGTAATGCCACCACGGGGGTGCATCCATGTCGTGATGCACCAGGTCGAACCGCGGCGGCCGCTGGATGATCTCGAGGTCGGCGTCCCGGTGTCGCATCAGGGCCACGCCGAACATCACGGCGTTGGTCGTTCCATTGGTGGTGCCCAGCGGCAGGAACAACGACCCAAGGTCCATGTGACCGAAGGGCTTTCGCAGCTTCACCTTCACCAGTCGGACCTCCTCCGTCAGCGTCTCGAGCGCATAGTTGGAGTTGGGGAGTCCGAGGATCACCCGACCATCGACCTGGCCTTGATGGCAGGCCAGGCAGCTCATCGTCCAGGAGCCTGCCGCATCGACCACATACTGCATCGACCGGGACGGATCGTCCGGATGCGGGGTCAGCCCATACCGTTCCACCGCCATCCGCCGCCGTTCCGGCAGCGGAGCCTGCTCGGCCCTGGAGCGGGCTGGCTCCTCCCACGTTGACCAGAGTTCGTCGAATATCTGCTGGTCCAGATCGGGCGGCAGATAGGGCCGCGAGAGCAGCAGGTTCAGCCCCCGCCCGGGGGGCGACTCTGGGCCGTCCGACGTGGCGGCCGACACCTGCATCGTCCGCTCGGCACCAACTCCTGGTGCGCCCGACAAAAGCGCCAGGCCGCAGACGGCCACAGCGGCCCAGGCTGATGGTCCCGTGAGGGCCGTCGCTGCCGTCAAACGATGTTCGACTCGGGGTGGGTTCATGGCATACTGGAGAGGTCGGAACTATGGTCGCGTCAGTATAGACGGGCCGGGAACCACGGCTGCCGCCCCGCTCCGGCTGCCATTTCCGATGCCCGCCCCCTTCCCCGCCCCCGGTCTGTCAGCGCTATGCCCACCGCCAATCCCATCCTGATTCCCGAACTCCGCGTCATGCTCGGCGAGGAAGACACAGACGGTCTGCGGGAGGTGGCCCGGGAGCTCCATCCGGCCACCGTGGCCGATTTTTCTGAGGGGCTCGACGACGCGGAACTCTGGCAACTCCTCGACTGCCTCTCAGTCGAACGGCAGGCGGAGATTTTCCCTTACTTCTCGATGCCGCGGCAGGTGGAACTGGTCCAGGCAGCCGACCGTGCCCATCTCGGGCCGCTGATCGAGTGGATGGCCGCCGACAATCGCGACGACCTGCTCCGCGAACTCGATCCGGAACTCGTCGAAGAGATTCTGCCGCTGGTCGCGAAGGCCGAGCGGCACGACATCCGCATGCTCCTCTCCTGCCAGGAGGGGTCGGCCGGTGCGCTGATGACAACCGAATACGCCTCGTTGCCGGCTGACATCACGGCGGGGGAGGCGGTGGCCCGGCTGCGGTTGCAGGCTCCCAACAGCGAGTCGATCTACTACATCTACGTGCTGGACGCCGACCGCAAACTGGTCGGCTTCGTATCACTCCGCGACCTGATCCTCGCCCGGCCGACGGCGCTCGTCTCGGACCTCATGCAGCGGGATCCGATCAGCGTCCGTCTGGAGGAGCCCAGCGACCGGGTGGTGGAGAAGCTGGCCCGCTTCGACTTCCTTGCCATTCCCGTGGTGGATGAACACAACCGGCTGGTGGGAATTGTCACGCACGACGACGTGCTCGATGCCGTCCGTCAGGACGCCACCGACGACGCCCAGCGGATCGCCGCCATTTCGCCGCTCGGCGAGAGCTATCTGGAGGCCGCGATCGTTTCGATGACCTGGAAGCGGGGGGTCTGGCTGGCAATTCTCTTCGCCACGGCGGCCGTCACCGCGATGGTGCTCGCGAAGTGGCAGTCACCGCACGCCTGGCTGGTGGCCTTCATCCCACTGGTCATCGCCAGCGGCGGCAACTCCGGAAATCAGTCGGCCACGCTCGTGATCACCGCCCTCTCCACGGGCGACTGCCGGCTTTCGGACTGGCCGCGGATTCTCCGGCGAGAGTTTGTCCTCGGACTGCTCCTTGGTGGTCTGCTGGCGATTCCCGGCTATTGCCTCGCGCTGGCGTATGCACCAACCGCGGCTGCGGCGCTGGTGATTCCGCTCACGATCCTCGGTGTCGTGATGATGGGAACGATGGTGGGGTCGGTCCTGCCGCTGGTCTTCCGTTCGATCGGTCTCGACCCTGCCCTGATGAGCAACCCCTTCGTGTCAGCGATCGTCGATATCGTCGGCATCGTGTTCTACATGCTGATCGCCGTCCTCGTGCTCGACTGACGGGCCGCTCGTGACTCGAACCGGTTCAGATCGTCCGATCGACGGCCGCGGCGACGCGGCGACAGACCTGCATCATCTGCTCGAAAGCGGCAAAGGTGAGTGTCTGCGCACCGTCGCTTGATGCGCACTTCGGATCGGGATGCACCTCGATGATGAGGCCGTCCGCCCCTGCTGCCACGCTCGCAGCCGCCATGCTTGCCACCAGGTTGGCGTGGCCGGTGCCATGGCTGGGATCGACCACAACGGGCAGGTGCGTGCGGGCATGCAGCCAGGGCACCGTCGCCAGCGGCAGGGTAAACCTCGTATGGGTTTCATAGGTGCGGATGCCACGTTCGCAGAGCATCACCTGCCGGTTGCCGCCGTCGAGAATGTATTCGGCGGCCAACAGCAGTTCCTCCACCGTCGCCGAGGGCCCGCGCTTGAGCAGCACGGCCACATGCGAGCGGCCAACCGCCTCGAGCAGTCGGTAGTTCTGCATGTTGCGGGCCCCAATCTGCAGGACGTCGGCATACCTGGAGACGAGCGGCACGTCCTCGGGCGAGACGACCTCCGTGACGATCGCCAGCCCCGTTTCGGCTCGGGCCTCCGCGAGTAGTTCCAGCCCCTGCTCCTTCATGCCCTGAAAGCTGTAGGGGCTCGTTCGCGGCTTGAAGGCACCGCCTCGCAGGCCCGTGGCCCCGGCTGCCTTCACCGCGATGGCCGTCTCCACGATCTGATCACGGCTCTCCACCGAACAGGGGCCGGCAATGACGCCGATCGCCCGACCGCCCACGATCAGGGATCCTGCCCGGACGACCGTCGGCTCGCTTTGCACTTCGCGGCTGGCCACCTTGTAGGGGGCGAGAATCGGCATCACGGAGGCCACGCCCGGCAGCGTTTCGAAACCGGAGCCGGTGGCATCCTGGTCGTCACCCACGACGGCCACGACCGTCCTTTCAGTGCCCACGATGACGTGCGGCTTGAGCCTCAGGCCCTCGACCCGCGCCACCACCCTCTCGAGGTCGGCCTGTGCCGCCCCAGCCTGCATGACAATGATCATCGTTGTAGCTGCTCTCCTTCCGGCGACGCGGCCGGCCGCGGTTCAGACCCAAACGATATTCAAACCACAGTGATCTTCAAAGCAGTGATCTTGAAAGCGAGTCGATATTCAAACGCCGACAGACTTCAAAAGCCGGGCGGCAACGTGTCGCCGCGTTTGGCCGCTGCAGCCTTGGTCGTGATCTCGATCGATGCGACACCGCCGCGGTCGCGGACGACATAGACGAGCCTGCCCGCGGAGTCGCTCTTTGCGAGAATCGAGCGGAGCACCGCTTCCGCCGGTGTATCCCGCTCGTTCAGTTCGAAGGACTGGTTTTTGGTGATGCCGTCGAGTTGGAGGTCGGTCCCGAGGATCTCCATCGGTATACCGATCTCTTCCGACACCATCTGGATCGACTTTTCAAGCGTGTCCTTGGCGAAGACGAGCGAGATTTTTTTCTGAAGCCCACCTGCCGGCCCGGCCTCGGCCACCGGCGACATCTGCCGCGGCGACGCCCCCTTGCCCCCGAGTCCCGGCGACTGTTCAAGGGCCAGTTCCGAAGCCAGCACGAGGTTGTGGCCGGCATGCCGGGGCAGATAGGCGTTCAGCACGACCCCCTTTCCTTCCACGCCGCACCGGGCGTTCGCCGCCACCACACGGATCATCGTCGGTAGCCGCATGACCAGTTTTTTCCCGTAGGGGTGGGGATCGATCGCGGCACAGAAGTCCTCGACGGCGTCCGCGACGTCATCGATCTGCCTGGCGAGCCGGCCGGCCAGTGCTTTGCCCTGCTCACCGCGGGTGGCGATCGTGTCGACCTCGGCATAGAAATTGTCGGCGAAGTGCAGTGACAGGGCGGCCGCCTGCAGGCCATCGCCAAGAAATTTCGCCAGCGGCTCCACAAGGCCGGCCAGCGGGCCGGCCAACAGGGGCCGGCCGTCGTGCAGCAGATAGTGCGGTGAGCCGAGCACCGTGATGTGACGCGTGCGGTCGAGCATGCCGACGAGCTTTTCGAGGTCCTGAGGCAGGCTGACCGCGAGAGTGTCGTCGTCCGCCTTCCTGCCGTCGGCTTTTGAGTCCTCCACCGTCGCCTGGAGCAGGGCCGCCGGGGCGATCACGAGCACGCGGCCCGCCTCCGCCTCTGGCAGCCAGAACGAAAGTGTGGCGGCGCTGTAGATCGTCTCACCAGCGACGGCCTTCGTGGTCGTCTTGCCCCACGCCTTCAGGCGGGCATCCGGATCGTCAGTCAGAGGAGAGGGCTTGAGCAGCCGTATTGTCCAGCCGCTGACCACATCTCCCGCGGCAGCCGCCGCGTCACCGCCGCCAGCCTGCCAGCCCCCCTGCACATCGGCGATGTCCTTCAGTTCGCGGCCGCAGAGTGTGGTCAGCGTCGCAATGGCATCCGCCGCGCGGGGGCCGAGCGATCGCACGAACTGCTGTCCCTCCTCGTCGGCGACAATTTCAGCAGGCCGGGCCAAGAGGATGAGCTGCGATCCAGGTGGCAGATACGCGAGCGACGGGGGCCTGCCGGTAGTGGGAGATGCCCACGGCAGGTCGGTGGAATCGACGATACTCAGGTGCGGGCCGCTGGAGACCGCTTCGGTTGGTGTGCGGTCTGCATCGGTCGCAGGTTTTTCTGGGGCGTTAGCCCCTCTCTTTGTCTCGGTCTGAATCTCGTTGTCGTCTTCGGCCGAAACGACGGCATCGTCGTCTGCGGCACGCTTGATGCCGGACGTCCGTCGATCGCTGCGTGACAAGGCGATGGCCACCGTCAGCGCGACCAGGCCGCCGGCGATGCCCATGCCGATCGTCCGCAGCCGGGCAGCCCGCTTGCTCGCGGCGATCGTCGCCCGTTCGATGGACGACGATGCCGTGGTGGCGGATAGATTCGGGCCGTTCACGTTCGGACCGTAAGCCGGTAGGGATGGGGCCGGCAGGCTCCCGTGTGACGACGGCGGAGTGAATGGTCCGCCGGCGGTCGCCTGCGCCGGTGGCAGGCCACCGGAGACGGGGGGCATTCCCATGCACCCCGACAGGGCGTCGGCTGCTTCGGCGGCATCGGGATAGCGGCTGGCCGGATCCCGCGTCACGAGGTAGGAAACCAGTGTTGCCACCTCGACAGGCACCTGTGGTGGGCCCAGCGGCGGAGGCCCCACGAATGCCGCCTGCGAGAGCGTGCGCTGGGCATCGCCCTGCCAGCATGGCGGCACGCCTGTAAGCAAGCTGTGGAGCATGCAGCCCAGGGCGTAGACATCGCTGCGTTGGTCGGTAAAGCGGCCGGGGAGCATCAATTCGGGCGCCACGAAGGAGGCCCGCCGGCCCAGCCCCGAGATGCGCTCCGTGGCATCGATCGGCGTCTGTGCCGGCACGGCGTGGGGGTCGCCTGCCAGTGGAAGCTGCAGGAGACGCACCCTGCCGCTGCGGTCGTCGGCCCCGGATGCCGCTCCCGCTGGCTCGCGGCGGAGAGCATCGAGCGACAGGCTGCCGTGGACGGCGCCCCGCCGGTGCAATTCCGCCACCGCCGTGAAAATCGGGAGCATCAGGCGGCAGGCCTCGGCCGGAGGCAGCGGCCCCAGGCGGGCGAGTTCGTCGGCCAACGACGAGCCCTCCACGTCTTCGCAGACGATAAAACGATTGCCGGCAACCTCTTCCAGGGCCCAGGTCCGGCTGAGGACGGGATCGACCGCATCGTGGGCGAGCATTGTCCGCCGCATGACCTCAGTCCAGACGTCGGCACGCTGGCAGAGCTTCCGATCGAGAATCATCAGGCAGACGCGCCTGCCGGAGGGCTCATGCCGGCCGCGATACAGCCGCCCGGGACCATCGTTCTCCAGCCGCTCCAGCAGTCGGTAGTCTCCAACGAAAAACGGGCCTGAATCACCGTTCAGCAGCCGGCGCCCCTGCCACTTGCTGAGAACCCCGCGAGCCACGAGCCACTTGGCGATCGATGTCGTGGCGGCGCCTTCGCCGGCCGCCGACGGTGTCCCCGCGATCTGCTGTGCATGCTCGCGACGCAGGGAAGCGAGCATGTCCTGCTCCACGAGCCGGCTGGCGGCCACGAGCTTCCAGAAATCCTCGGGAGCGGGTGTGGGCATGGGTGGGCTGCAACGCTTTCAGGGATGAAGCGGCATCATAGCCGCCACGGCCTTTCTCACGGGAGTGACCGGGGGTAATTTCCGGAGGAATCTCCAGCCGGCGGGTAAACTGTCGGTCGGCTGACGGGAGGCCCGCTCTGCCCCAGCCGTTCTGCTCGGATACCGGCCCAAACACGCAAGCAGACACGCACTGAGATGCTCAATCAGACACTGACAGACGCCAGTGGACCGACCGGCCGAATCACAACCCCTGGAGAACAGTCGCATCATGCGGTCCAGTGAAGCCATCGGCATCTATTTCAACCGGGCGGCCGATCAGCTCGACCTGTCCGACAACATCCGTCGCCTGCTGCTCACGGCGAAGCGGGAGGTGCAGGTCCAAATCCCGGTCGAGCTCGATTCGGGCGAACTGGCGACCTTCATCGGCTACCGGGTGCAGCACAACAACGCCCGCGGGCCGATGAAGGGCGGCCTCCGCTACCACCCCCAGGTCGACCTCGACGAGGTGCGGGCGCTGGCGTCGCTGATGACATGGAAAACCGCGGTGGTGGACATTCCCTACGGCGGTGCGAAGGGCGGCGTCGCGGTCGACCCGACGCGGCTCTCCGCCCGGGAGCTGGAACGCGTCACGCGTCGGTTTGTCGACGCGATCCACGATCTCTTCGGGCCCGACGTCGACATCCCGGCCCCTGACATGGGCACGACGCCCGAGGTCATGGCCTGGATCATGAACCAATATGACAAATACCACGGCTTCTCGCCGGCCTGTGTCACGGGCAAGCCCGTCGAGTATCACGGCATTCCCGGACGCGACGAGGCGACCGGACGCGGCGTCGGCAGCCTCACCCTCAAGCTCTTGAGTCGGCTGGGCCGCAGCATCCCCGGCACGCGAGTCGCCATTCAGGGCTTCGGGAACGTGGGCACCCACACGGCCCGCTTCCTCCGCGACGCCGAATGCCGGATTGTGGCGGTGAGCGATGCCACGGCTGGCTTTCATCGAGAGGAGGGGCTCGATGTGCTCGAACTCCTGCGGTATGCCCAATCCCATTCCGGTCGGCTCGAGGGCTATCAGGGAGGCGATCGACTGACCAATGCCGAACTACTGGCACTGGACTGCGACGTGCTCATTCCGGCGGCGCTCGGCGGCGTGTTGCACGAGGGTAACGCGGAGGCCGTGCGAGCGCCGATCATCGTCGAGGCGGCCAATGCCCCGACCGAGCCGGAGGCCGACGCAATCTTCGAACGGCGTCAGATCACCGTGCTGCCCGACATCCTTGTGAACGCCGGCGGTGTGACCGCCAGCTGGTTCGAGTGGGTGCAGAATCGGCAGCACTACCAGTGGGGAATCCATCGCGTGCGGCAGGAACTCGACCGCATCCTCGGCGAGTCGTTTGAAAACGTCTGGCAGTTGGCAATGTCGCGGCGGGTGAGTCTGAGGACGGCCGCTTACATGCAGGGCGTTGGCCGGGTGGCCCGGGCAACGGTGCTCGGAGGCATCGCCTGACGGAAGCTGTCAGTGGCCCGGGCCCGCGGGACGGTACCAGTCGCCACGCAGCCAGTCGGCGATCAGTTCGACCTGTCGCGGCGTGAGGATCGGCGCCGAGCCCGGCTCAGCCCTTCCGAAGCTCGGCATGCGGTCGTTCGAGTCGCCGTAGAACCGTTCGTGTGTCGGATCGTTGATGATTCCGACGAGCCACTCGCGTGATCCCCAGCCTGTGATGTCGGGGGCCGAGCCCGCGGCGACGCCATTGTCGCGGAACGTATGGCAGGAACCGCAGCGGTCGCCGTCGGCAACGAGTGCCCTGCCCCGGTCGACGAGCTCATCGTTCGGGCTTTTCGTGGTCGCCTTGCCGCCGCTACCGGCGAGGCCGCTGCCGGTCAGGCCCGATTCTGCCGTCATGGCCGCGATGACCGCCTCGATGTCGGCCGGTTTCCAGGTGGCAGCGTCGGTGAGATCGTTTTGCACGAAGTTCACCATGTCGTCGTCCTTGTGGGCGGTGTTGCCGAAATAGGCCGGTCCGGCGACCTGTTTCGGGTCGAGAAGGCCCCGCATCCAGGCGGCGGTGCCGAAACCGTGCAGGTTGGCGGCGGAGGCCTTTGCCAGGACCACCGTGGCGGCCGGGTCGTCGGGATCGATGTGCGCATGGCAGCTTGCGCAATGCTGTGCGAAGAGCCGCGGGCCCTGGGAGAGGCTGTCGTTCCGGACCAGCTCCAGCATGCCCGCCGGGGGGATCCGCTCGGGCCGCCCCGCGAGGGCGATCGCCCGGGCGGAGTCGGCCTTGGCCTGCACGACCGCATCGAGAAACGACTGCGAATGACGGATTTTTTCGAGCTTCTTCGCGCGGCCCTGGAAGGCGGCGATCTGCACGGTGTCGTTGCCGAAGTGTGCGGCGATCTTTGCCGTGTCGCCTCCGGTCTCCTCGAGCAGTTTTTCCACGTCGGCAAACGAACCGCGGTCTGCCCAGAGGGCGGTGTAGTCTTCGTTGGTGGCCATGGCCGTGAGCAGGCCGATGCCCGCGAGGAGCGCCAGCGTGAAGGCCACATTGAACCGGTGGCCGAGCTGCCAGCGGCCCAGGATCGGCATCAGGAACATGATGCCCATGACGAGGCCGGGCACCACGATCGCACCGAAGAATTCTCCGGTCGCCCCCCAGCCCTCGAAGACCTTCAGAAACTGGAACAGAAACAGGAAGTACCATTCCGGCCGCGCCGCGGCATAGGGCAGCGAGGGATCGGCCGGCGCGCCGAGTTCCGCGCCCAACTCCCCGGGCACGATCGGCCGGCCTTCGAGCATGGCGCGGAGCGCGGGCATCAGGATCACCCCCAGCACCACGGCCATGACGGCCAGCATCGCCACGGCGTCCTTGAGCACCTGGTCGGGCCAGAACATGGCGTCGGGCCGCGTGATCGGCTGCCGCGCACAGAGCCCGTGCTTGCGGAACAGCGAGAGGTGCACGACGAGCATCAGCACGAGCGTGGCGGGCAGGAAACCGGCGTGGAGCGCAAAGAAGCGGGTCAGTGTGTGGTGGCCGTAGTCGGGCCCCCCTACCACCACCTGCTGGATGGATGGCCCGAGCAGTGGCACGAGCCCGGCGAGATTGGTGGCAACGCGGGTGGCCCAGTAGCCCTTTTGATCCCACGGCAAAAGGTAGCCGGTCAGCGCCATGCCCAGCACGAGCATCATGAGCACGAGTCCCAGCCAGAAATTCACCTCACGGGGAGCGCGGTAGGCCCCGTCGATGACCACCTGCATGAGGTGCAGGGCAAGCAGCACCACCATGGCCTGTGCCATGACGTGATGGATGCCGCGGAGCAGCCAACCCCCGGCCATCTCGTGCTGGATGTAATAGACGCTCTCCCATGCCGTCTGGGCGCTGGCCGAATAGCTCGACCAGAGCACGAGCCCGGTGATCACCTGCGTCATGAACGCGAAGACGAGCGAACTGCCCCAGACATACCGCCACCGTGCCCCGCCTGGCACCCGCTCGTAGAGCGCCTCGTGCATGAGGGCCCGGTAGCCGGTGCGATCGTCGAAAAAATCGGCCAACTGGCCGAGGAGGCCCGGCTTCCCGGCGGGCCGTGTCGGCTGGGGGGGCTGGGGGGGCTGTCGAGGCTGCGTATTCATGGGCGGGCCACCTTCTCGGCGATGCCGGTGTAGAAGTTCTGCCACTTCACGGCGATCCCGCCGTTCTTCTCGACACGACACTCGAGGCCGTCCATCGGGCGGGGGCTGGGGCTGGGTGCGACGATCCCGCCGTCAAAAATAAACTTGCTGTTGTGGCACGGGCACCGGAAGCATTTTTCCTGAGATTCGATCTCCACGAAGCAGCCGGCATGCGGGCAGGTTGCGGAGAGTGCTTCGACGGTGTCGGAGCCCTTCTGGCGACAGAGGTAGACGGCGCCGATCGGTTCCGAGGCGAATCCTGTCCAGGCGTCGACCCGGTCGGTCACCACGGCGAACTGCCGAGGAATACCGTCGTCTGGAACGCTCGACAGTTCGGTGATCGGAAGAAACGTGGCAGCCGCCCCACGGCGGCGGAGCGGGTCGAGAAACATCCAGAGTCCCGCGGCCAATGGCGGGAGCGTGGCCAGGCCGCCGCAAAAGACCGCCAGCACTTGGGCGAGGAAGCCGCGACGGTCTGCGGCGCGACGGTCTGCGGATGGATCAACAGGCGTTTGGGGGTGGGGCATGCTGCGTCTCCTAAAGCCTCGATTGCAGGACCTCGATTGCAGGCCATCGCATAAACCAACGGACGCGGCCGACGTTCAGGTGGCGGGCCGGACTGTCCCGCCGACAGCCTCGTCCACGGCCGCGATGACGCGGGCGTGAACGGCCTCGAACGGGCCGGGAAGAATCGCGCCGGCGGCCGCCTTGTGACCGCCGCCACCGAAGTGGCCTGCCAGGGCACTGCAGTCGACGCTCGAGCGGCTGCGGAAGCTGATCTTGATCCTGCCGTCAGGCTGCTCGATGAGGATCGCCGCAACCTCGGTGCCCTTCACCGCCAGTGTCAGGTTGATCAGATCTTCCGTGTCGTGCGAGGTTGCGGCCGATTCCTTGATGTCGGAGAGCCGCACCACCGACGTGATCACCCGGCCTTCGTGCGAGGTGCGGGCACTCATGAGCGTGCGGCCCACGAGGTGCAGCCTGGCGAGCGTGTCCTGCTCAAACAGTTCACGATAGATGGTCGGAGGGCTGGCCCCGGCATCGACGAGTCGCCCCGCGATGCGGAACGACTCTCCCGACGTCGAGGGAAACCGGAAGCCGCCGGTATCGGTCGACAGGCCTGAGTAGAGCGGCGTGGCGATCCGCTCGGTGATCGGCACCCGCAGCCGCAGGCCGATCTCGTAGACGATGCGGGCCGTGGCCTCGGCCGACGTGTCCTTGAACCAGCGGTCCCCGAGGTCGTCCTCGCTGACATGGTGGTCGATCACCAGCACCCTGTCGCGGTTCGCCTTGAGCACCTCGCCCATTGCGCCGAGTTGGGCCCAGGCGCTGGTGTCGAGCACGATCAGGAGGTCGCGGTCGGCGAGATCGGCCGGCTTCACCTGCTGGGCCAGCGACTCGATCCGGTGGTCGGGGTCGATCCATTGCAGGCTCGCGGGGGTGGCCTGCGCGTTGACGATTCGGACATGCTTGCCGAGGGCCTCGAGAATGCCCAACATTCCCAGTTCGCTCCCGAGGGCGTCGCAGTCGGGGCGGACGTGGCTGGTGAGCACCACGCGGTGGCACTGCCTGAGAATCTCCAGCAGACTGGCCCAGTCGAGACGCATGCGGGCTCCATTCCGATCGGGGGGGCTGGTTTGAGGGGTCTGGTTTGAGGGGGCTGGTTGAGGGATGAAGCGTCGATGCGTTCCGTCCATTGTAGAACGGGAAACACGAACGGGGATCAGGAACGGGAATCACTGGCGAGACGAAGGTACGACGCTCGCTCGCGATGCGTCCGGCAGTTCGCCGGCGATCGCCAGCGCTCGGGCCACGTCGGCGGAGAGCTGTGCCTTCAGGCCATCGATCGACTCGAAACGCTGAGTCTCCCGCAGCCGGTCGAGGAAGTCAACGTCGAGCGTGCTGCCGTAGAGGTCGCCGGAGAAGCCGATCAGGTGGGCCTCGACGCTGATGACGGTTTCGCCGAAGGAGATGTTCGGACCGATGTGCACGGCCGCGGGATGGGTGCCGTGGTCTGCCAGCGTGACGCGGGCGGCATAGACGCCGACCGCCGGTAGCAGCGTGGCGATTCCGGCGAGGTTGGCGGTCGGAAAACCGATCGTCCCGCCACGTCTGGCCCCTTCGACCACGGTGCCGGTCAGCCTGTAGGGGCTTGTCAGCAGGACCGCCGCCCCGCGGACCTCCCCGGAGGAGACGAGGCCGCGGAGCCGCGAACTCGACACGGACAGGCCATCGGCCATCACGGCCGGTACGGTCTCCAGTTCGACTCCATCCCGGCTGCAGAGCGTTTCCAGGAGCCGCAGATCCCCCTTGCGTTGTGCCCCAAAGCGGAAGTCGGCCCCCTCCACGATCGCCCGGGCATGAAGCCGGCCGCGGAGGATCTCGGCATAGAACCGTTCCGCCGGCAGCGAGACGAGCGCAGCAAGAGTCGGCTGCACCAGCACGGCGTCGACGCCCAGCCCGCGGAGCAGTTCCGCTCGGCGGGCGGGCGTGGTGAGGGGGGCCGGAACCGCCTCCGGCCGCACCAGGGTCGCCGGATGGGGGTCGAACGTGAACGCGACGGCCGGCACGTCGAGCCGCCGAGCGGCGGCACAGAGGTGCTGGATGATTTTCGCATGCCCCAGGTGCACGCCGTCAAAGTTCCCCACGGACACGGCACAGGCCGACGACTCCGGGGTCCAGCGATCGGTGGCGGTGGCGACGAGGGGAGGCGGGATGTGGGGCACGGTCGGTTGGCACCGAGGGGTGGGCGCGGGACGGGGAAGTGTAACGTATGGGCGGCGGCGTTCCACGCTCGGGAGCCGCGACTGAAGGGACAAGGGGCGGGGTATGATGGGCGGGGTATGATGGTCTGCTCACCATCCGAGGTTTTGCCATGGCTGCCAAGACAACTCTCGACGAGATGACCGACGACAAGCAGATTTACCTGTCGGCCGAACTGGCCTGCCGTTTGGCAGCGATCGACATCGGTTCAAACAGCGTGCGGCTCCTCGTCGCCGAGGCCCTCCGGGGTGGCGCCTACCGCATTCTCGACGAGGAACGGGAGCCGACGCGGCTGGGCCGGAGTGTTTCCGAGAAGGGGCAGCTCGACGACGAGTCGATGGAGCGGACGATCACCGCCCTGCGGACCTTCAAGGAGATCGCCGCGGGGTATCAGGTCACGAGTCTGCGGACGATCGCCACCTGCGCTGTCCGCGAGGCTCGCAACGGGCCTGAATTCTGCCGGCGAGTCCGCGAGCAGGTGGGGCTCGAGGTGGAGGTGGTCTCTGGTGACCGCGAGGCCCGCCTCGCCTTCGCCAGCGTGCAGAACGCCTTCGATCTCTCCGGCAAGAACGTCATCGTCGCCGACATCGGCGGCGGCAGTACGGAAGTCGTGTTTGCCACGGGCAACCTGATCGAGTCGATCTTTTCGACGCCATTGGGGGCCGTGCGGCTCACCGAACAGTTCAGCCTCGGCGAGGGGGCGATACCGGAGGCTTTTCAGCGGGACGTCGCGAGGATGGAAGAGGAGATCACGCTCTGTCTCAAGAAGCGGACCACTCGGCCGCTCTTCGCGCCGCATTTCCTCGTCGGCTGCGGTGGCACGTTCACCACGCTCGCCGAGCTCGTCATGGCCTCCAAAAAAGAGGTCGACATCCCGGTTGCCGGCTACAAGGTGTCGCATGCCGAGGTGCGGCACCTGCTCGACCGCCTCCTCAAAATGCCACTGCGTGCCCGCCGCAGCATGGCCGGAATGACTCCGGACCGGGCCGACATCATTCTGGCCGGCCTGTCGATCATCGATGCCCTCATGAAGCGGTTCCGCGTGAACATGCTCATGATCCATACGCGGGGCGTTCGTGATGGTCTGGTGCGGGAGATGATCGACGACGCGGTGGGCGCGACGATCGATGATCCCGCCCACCGCGATGCGGCCATCGAGCGTCTGGCGGCGGCCTGCTCGGGCGAACTGGGGCACGGGCGGACTGTGGCGTTACTGGCCGGCCGCATGTTCGATCAGCTCGCCCTGCCTCTGGAACTGGTGGCGGGAGACCGACAGCTGCTGGAATGGGCCGCGCGGCTGCAGGATGTGGGATACGTCATCAACTACGACCAGCATCACAAGCACAGCTACCATCTGATCCGCAACAGTCGCCTGCCTGGGATCCGGGCCCACGATCTGGAACTGATTGCGAATGTCGCCCGGTATCACCGCGGCGCGCATCCCAAGCGGAAGCACGAGAACCTCGCCCGGCTCTCACCGGAGGACCAGCGGCGGGTGCAGCGGCTGGCGGCGATTCTCAGGATCGCCGGGGGCCTCGACCGGAGCCGGTCGCAGCAGGTCCGCGACGTGCGGGTGCGGCTGGAAAGCGATCATGTCTTCGTGGACGTGGTGGCCGACCAGGAGCCGCAGGTCGATATCTGGGGGGCCGAGCGGCGGACCGATCTCTTCGAAAGCGTCTTCAGCCTGCCGATCACGATCCAGTGGGCCGGTGGCCCAGGTGGGGCCTGTGGGACTGGGGCCACCGCGCCAGACGCCCAGAAGCCTGAGAAGCTGCGGCGAAGACGCCGAGGCAGCGACCCGGATACCGGCCAGCAGTGAACCTCAGCAGTGGACCGTGGCTGTGAACCGTGGTGCCGCTGCACGCGCCGTGGTGCCGCTGCACGCGCCGTGGTGCCGCTGCACGCGCCGTGACGCCGCTGCATGCGCCGTCGGACGGCGGGCTTCGGCGGCAAACGGTTGGGGGGGCGTCGGGCCCCGTGCAATCGGCGGAACCGGTGTAGGTCGCCTCCTTGATGGTTTCCGCAACCGGCTGCCCGGCGACTGCCGATGGCACTGAAGGCAGTGCGCGAGAACGATCTTGGAGTCTTTCATGCGATTCAATGGCTCGGCGGATGGCGGTTGTCGTGGTGGCCTGCGGGGCGTCGCAGGCCTGACGCTCCGCCGGGCGATGTTTTGGGCGATGTTTGGGCTGACGGCCGTACCGGCCAGTGCAGCCGGTCCGCGGTGGTTGTCCGGTCCACGTTCTGCGGCCTCGACCGGCACGCCCCAAAACCAGGCTCCCTACGAGCCTGGCGCGTCGCCCTATGTGACGGGAATCAAGCAGCGACCGAAGTATTTCGTGCCGCCGACCAATCCGCGGACACCCACCTGGAAGATGTACGGCACGCCGCCGGGGGTCGTCCCGGGAGACTGGCCCAGCTACGCTCCACTTGGATTCGGTGGGTATCGCTTCCCCGCCGTCGGCTCTCAGGCCTATCGCTGACGGGCTGGCGGAGTGGCGGCATTCACTCGCTCCGACCCCGGGCAAGTTGCCTGTCGGGGCGGGGCGACCGCCGGTCCGGGAGCCAGCATCCTTGGCCGATCTGCTGACAGTCACGGAAGCCGGTCTCTACTGCGCCCAGGGCGATTTCTACATCGATCCGTGGCGGCGGGTGCCCCGTGCGATCATCACGCATGCCCACGCCGACCACGCCCGTTCGGGATGCGGCCGCTACCTCTGCGCGGCCCCCGGCACCCTCGTGCTCCGCAGTCGCGTGGGCGGCGCCGCACCGATCGACAGCCTGCGTCACGGTGAGAGCCTCTCGATGAATGGCGTGCAGGTTTCGCTGCACCCGGCGGGGCACGTTCTCGGTTCGGCACAGGTCCGCGTGTCTCATGGTGGCACGACCTGGGTGGTGACAGGCGACTACAAGCTGGAGGCCGATCCGACCTGCCTGCCCTTCGAGCCGGTGGAGTGCGACGTGTTTGTGACCGAGTCGACCTTCGGTCTGCCGGTCTACCGCTGGCAGGATCCGTTGGTGGTCGCCGCCGAAATCAACGCCTGGTGGCGGGCCAACCGCGAGGCTGGCCGCACGAGCGTGCTGCTCGCCTACGCGCTCGGCAAGGCGCAGCGGCTGGCGGCGGCCGTCGATCCGTCGATCGGGCCGATCATCGGACACGGCGCCGTCATGAAGATGGTGGACGCCTACCGGGCCAGCGGTGTGCGGCTGCCGCCGATCGATCGGGTGCCCCCCAGAGCGCGGAAGATGGGTGGGGGCCGGTCGCTGGTGATTGCACCACCGAGCGTGGCCGGCAGCCGCTGGCTGGGGCTTTTCGGGGAGACGAGCGTGGCGATGGCGTCGGGCTGGATGACGCTCCGCGGCGTGCGACGGCGGCGGGGTTTTGACAGGGGCTTCGTCGTCTCCGACCACGCCGACTTTCCCGGCTTGCTCACGGCCATTGCCGCCTCGCGGGCCCGCCGCGTGCTCGTCACGCATGGTTTCACCGACACCCTGACGCGGCTGCTGCAGGAACGAGGCTTCGATGCCGCTGTGCTGCCGACGCGATTCACCGGCGAGGCGGCGGCCGATGCCGCAGACGGCGCTGACAGCGGCGACGACTCGCAGGACGAGAGCCGCGAGCCGGCTGACGATTCAGAGCGGCATGACGAGCATGACGAGCATGACGAGCATGACGAGCATGACGAGCTCATGCAGGAGAGACAGGAGTGAAACGCTTCACAGACCTCTACTGGCAGCTCGACGCCACCACGGGCACGAACGAAAAGGTGGAGGCGCTGAGGGAGTATTTTGCAGCGGCCCCGGCTGAGGATGCGGTCTGCGCGATTCAGGTGCTCTCTGGTGGCAGGCAGCTGCGGGCCGTGTCGACAGCGCTCTTGAGGGAGTGGGCCGCAGAGGCCGCCGGCATCCCGCTCTGGCTGGTCGAGGAGTGTTACGCGCACGTCGGCGATCTGGCTGAGACGTTGGCACTCGTGCTGCCTTCTTCTGGGGCCGACTCCGGCGTTGCTTCTGACAGTGGCCCTGCTTCCGCAAATGTCGCTGGCCCGGTGGCGGTGGGGGTCGGCATGGGGCTGGCCGAGTGCATGCGGACCACGATCGGAGAGCTGCGGAAGGCGGATGACGAGCTGAAGCGTGCGACCGTGGAAGCGGTCTGGCGGCGGCTCGCCCCGCGGGAGCGGATTGTCTGGCACAAACTGCTGACCGGCGGCTGCCGTGTGGGGGTGTCCCGCACCCTCGTTGCCCGGGCGTTGGCCGAGGTGGCGGGAGTCGATCCGGCGGTGATGGCGCACCGACTGATGGGGGATGGCATCGCCGATGCCGACTCCTATCGCGGACTGATGACGAGCGAGCCGACTGCGGCCGATGCACGCCGACCGTATCCATTTTTTCTCGCCTCAGCGATCGCGTGTGAGCCGTGCGACCTCGGCCCTCCGACCGAATGGTCCGCCGAATGGAAATGGGACGGCATGCGGGCCCAGCTCGTGCGCCGCGGCGCCGACGCCACGCTCTGGAGCCGGGGCGAGGAGCTCGTCAATGAGGCATTTCCGGAGATCGTAGCGGCCGCCGCGAAGCTTCCCGCCGGCACGGTGCTCGACGGTGAACTCCTCGCCGTGCGGGGCAACTCGCTGCTCGGATTCGCCGCGATCTCAAAGCGGAGCGGACGCCGTCGCGTGCCGCGGAAGCTGCTCGAGGAGGTGCCGTGCGTCTTCGTGGCCTACGATCTGCTCGAGAGCGGTGGCGACGACATCCGGGAGCTGCCTCTGGTGGAACGTCGTCGTCGGCTCGAATTGCTCGTGCCACACCCCTTCGCGGCCGGTGTCGGGCCGTCTGGCAACGCAGCCGCCGCAGCCGCCATGCCGACAGCCGGCATGCCCGCCGAGCCGTCGCAACGGCTGCTCCACTCGCCGTGCATTGTGGGTGATTCATGGGAGTCGCTCGCCACCGCGCGGGCCGCGTCTCGGGGACGGGGCGTGGAGGGGCTCATGCTCAAACGGTGGACAAGTGCCTACGGCGTGGGCCGCGTTCGTGGCGACTGGTGGAAGTGGAAGATCGAGCCGCTCGAGATCGATGTCGTGCTGCTCTACGCGCAGGCCGGGCATGGCAGGCGGGCCGGATTGCACAGCGACTACACCCTCGGGGTCTGGCACGACGGACGGCTCGTGCCCGTGGCCAAGGCCTACTCGGGACTGGCCGATGCCGAGATCGTTGAGCTCGACCGGATCGTGCGGGCGACCACGCTCGAGCGACACGGGCCGGTGCGGGTCGTGCAGCCGACACAGGTCTTTCAAATGGCGTTTGAAGGTGTGGCCCGGTCGACGCGGCACAAGGCCGGGGTGGCGGTGCGTTTTCCCCGGATCGTGCGGTGGCGGCGGGACAAGACACCGCCCGAAGCCGGTACACTCGCCGACCTCGTGGGGCTCATCGACGCTGGGCTGGCCGGCATGGGGCAGGCTGAGGCCGCGCCGCAGCCCGAGACGATGCCATGACGACGCGGAAGCAGCAGACGCAGCCGACGCGGCAGGCCGGCGATGGTCGGGGCAATAGTCGGGGCGATAGTCGGGGCGATAGTCGGGGCGATGAGCCGGGCAAGGCCCGCGGCGTCGTCACGCCGGCGGCATGGTTTGCGGCCCGTGGCTGGAAGCCGTTTGCATTTCAGCGCGAGGTGTGGCGGCTTTTGGCCGGTGGCACAAGCGGCCTGTTGCATGCGCCCACCGGCACCGGCAAGACGCTCTCGGCATGGTTGGGGGCCCTCGCCCGGGCCCGATCGCTTGGCCCGCGCGACGGACTGCGGGTGGTGTGGCTCACGCCGCTCAAGGCCCTGGCCGCCGATACCGTGCGTGCGCTCGAAGAACCGCTGCCGGACCTCTCCCGCGGCTGGCTGCCCGGCCGGTGGGACGTGGCCGTCCGCAGCGGCGACACCTCGGCTTCCGAACGCCGCCGTCTGCGTCTCCGGCCTCCGGCCGCGCTCGTGACGACCCCCGAGACCCTCTCGATCATGCTGTCGTTGGATGACGCCCATGAGGTCTTCGCCGGTCTGCAGACGATCGTCGTCGACGAGTGGCATGAACTGCTCTCCACAAAACGCGGCGTGCAGACAGAACTGGCGTTGGCCCGGCTTCGTGCCCTGGCCCCAGACGTCGCCACCTGGGGTCTGTCCGCCACGCTGGCGAATCTCGACGAGGCCCTCGCGGCGCTCGTCGGACCATCCCAGGCGGCCGCCGCGCGTCTCGTGCATGCCAAGGTACGGCGTCGTCTCGACATTGAAACGCTCATCCCTCAGCCGATGGAACGGTTTCCCTGGTCAGGCCACATGGGCATGCGGCTCCTGCCACAGGTGGTCGAGCGGATCGCGGCCGCATCCACGTCGCTGGTGTTCACCAACACGCGGTCGCAGGCGGAGCGATGGTTCGAGGCGATCGGCACCGCGCGGCCGGACTGGCGGCCGGTGATCGCGTTGCATCACGGCTCGGTCGATCGTGAACTGCGGTCCGCCGCGGAGGATGGCCTCCGGCAGGGACGGCTCCGATGCGTTGTGGCGACGTCGAGCCTCGATCTGGGCGTCGACTTCGGGCCGGTCGAACAAGTGGTTCAGATCGGCAGTCCGAAGGGCATCGCCCGGCTGCTGCAGCGGGCGGGCCGCAGCGGCCACGCGCCCGGCGCGACCGCCCGACTGATCTGCGTGCCCACGCATGCGCTGGAATTGATCGAGTGTGCGGCGGCCCGGCGGTCGGCCGCTGCCGGGGTGGTCGAGGCCCGTCGCCCGCTCTCCGGTGCCCTCGACTGCCTCAGCCAGCATCTGGTCACCGTGGCCTGCAGCGGCGGGTTTCGCGAACAGGAACTCCGCGCCGAGGTTACCGGCACGCTGGCGTTTTCAACGCTCGATGACGCCTCGTGGCGGTGGGCGCTCGACTTCGCCGCGAGGGGCGGACCGGCGCTCGCCGCCTATCCGAATTTCGCGCGGATCACCGAACGCTTCGGTCGCTGGTATGTGGCCGGCAATGCGATCGCCAGGCTCCACCGCATGTCGATCGGCACGATCGCCGGCGATGCCACCGTGGACGTGAAGTGGTTGCGTGGTGGCCGGCTGGGAACCGTCGAGGAATCGTTCATTTCGCGGCTCAATCCGGGGGATCGTTTTCTGTTTGCCGGACGGCCGCTCAGCTTGTTTCAGTTCGACGGCCTGACGGCCTGGGTCAAGCGGGCCCGGGGGGCGTCGTGCCTGCAGGTGCCGCGGTGGAGTGGCGGGCGGATGCCGCTCTCCACGCTGCTCTCGGCGGCCGTCTTGAATCTCGTGCAGTCGGCCGCGCGGCAGGCGGCGAAGCAGGCGCTGGGGCAGGCGGCGGGGCAGGCAGGCACGCCGGCCGTTGCCGCACGTGGTCTGCTGCCGGAGGTCAAGGCTGTGCTGCCGTTGCTCCAGACACAGTCCCGGTGGAGCCACCTGCCAGACGGCGATGGACTGCTCATCGAGCGGGCACAGTCCCGCGACGGGCATCACGCGTTTCTCTTTCCCTTCGCGGGCCGACTCGTCCACGAGGGACTCGCGGCGCTGGTGGCCTGGCGGATCGCGCAGCGGAAGCCCGGCACCTTCACCATGGCCGCCACCGATTGGGGCTTCGAGCTGTCGGGCCGCGAGCCATTCTTTACCCACGAGCGGGAGTGGCGGCAGGTGCTTTCGCCGGCCGACCTGCTCGAGGATCTGCTGGCCTGTTTGAATGGCACGGAGATGGCGCGGCGGCATTTCCGCGAGATCGCCCGCGTGGCAGGGCTCGTGGCGAGTGGACGGCGGACCAATCGGCAGACTCAGGCCTCGGCCGGCCTGATCTTCGATGTGCTGTCGGAGCATGACGCGGGCAACATGCTGCTGTCGCAGGCACGGCGGGAGGTGCTCGAGCAGCACTTCGAATATGGCCGGCTCCGCGCGGCCGTTGAATCGATCGCCGCGCGGGACATTCGCGTCGTCGATACGCCCAGGCTCTCACCGCTGGCGTTTCCGATCTGGGCCGAGCAGGTACAGTCACGGCTCACTACGCAGGGCTGGCTCGAACGCATCACGGCGATGGCCCGCGAACTGGAGCAGGCTGCCGGAGACACGTCGTCATAAGGTATTCATGAACAGAGTCATGAACACATTGATGAACACAAGCGAGACGCCGGTGCGGATCGAATGCGGCCCAGGGGGCGGTGCGGTTGCCCCCGGTCTGCCGGCAAGTCCGGACGTGCCCGACATCCTGCTCCTGCCGGGCCGTGCGGCATTCCTGCCTGCGTCGCGGACGCTGCTCGCAGCCGATCTCCACCTCGGCAAGGCGGCGGCCTTTCGCCGGGCGGGCATTCCGGTGCCCGAGGGATCGGCCCAGCAGGATCTCCAGCGACTTGCCGATCTGGTGCATGCCCACGACGTGCGGCGGCTCCTCGTGCTCGGCGACCTGTTTCATGCGAAGAGCGGCTGCACGCCGCAGGTGTTTGCCGAGTTTGCCGCGTTTCGATCGCGGGTCGCCGACACATCCGTGGTGCTCGTCATGGGCAACCATGACCGCACGGCCGGCCGGCTGCCTGCCTCGCTCGGGCTGGATGCCTGCGTGCACGTCCTCGACGAGCCTCCCTTTCATTTCGTGCACGAGCCCGCGACTGGGCTCACGGCCTCCGCCCGGGAACTGTTCACCGTCGCGGGGCATCTGCATCCGACGGTGTCGGTTTGCAGCCCCAGCGGCGACCGGCTTGCTGACCGCTGCTTCGTGGCCGAACCGGCCCTGCTGGTGCTGCCCGCCTTCGGGTCGTTCACCGGCGGGCATCGCATCGAGCCCGTCGAGCGGATGCGGCTCTGGATCGCGCGTGACGATGGCGTGGCGGAGGTGACGCGGCTCGTTCACGCTGCGAGGAGGCGGTGAGCCTGATCACCCGGGAGGCAGTTCGCCGGTCACTTCGCGGAAGGCCACGTGCAGCCGGGAGAGCAGGTCGCTGGCCGTCATCGAGACTCTGCCGAACTCCGCCGTCGCCACGTCGCCCGCGCGGCCATGCACCCATGCGGCCAGTCGCGCCGCATCGAAGGGGGGAAGCCGTTGGGCCACCAGCGCGGCTATGACGCCAGTGAGCACGTCACCGGTGCCGGCCGTGGCCATGCCGGGATTGCCCGTGGCGTTGTGTGTCTGTCGTGTGCGGTCGGCAACCAGCGTCGCCGGACCCTTCAGCAGAATCACGGCGTCGATCCCGGCGGCTAGCGCCACCGCCTCGCGTTCGAGCAGCGATCGGTCGTCCCCCAGGCCCGAGGAGCGATCGGCACCGAGCAGCCGGAGCATCTCGCCGGCATGCGGCGTGAGGATCCGCGGCCCCGCGTGGCTGGACAGGTCGCCGCGATCGCCCGCGGCATGAGACCAGACGGCGAGTGCCCAGAGGGCGTCCGCGTCGAAGATGGCCGGCTGCGGGAGGTGCCGCCAGAGGTGCGACACGATCTGGACGACTGCATCGGAGCGGCCAAGCCCGGGGCCAATGGCCACCGCATCGGCCCTGCCCGCCAGAGACTCGATCAGGCCGAGGGCGTCGGTGGCAAACGTGCCGTCAGACCGACCCGGCAGTCCGCGGGTCATGACGCACGGATCGAAGCCGGAGACGATCGTCACGACCTGCTCCGGCACGACGGCCTCGACCAGCCCGGCACCGCTCCTGAGTGCTGCCATCGCCGCGAGCCCCGGCGCTCCGGCCATACCCGCTGAGCCACCCACGACGACAACGCGTCCATAGTCGTATTTGCTCGTCTGCGTCGCTCGTTCGGGCAGCCTTGGCAGGTCAGCAGGGAGCATAGAGGGGTCATTCCTGGGGGGCTGTGACGGCGCCGGAGCGGCCGCTGCATGGGCTGGAAAAGCTGCCGGGCAGGCTCTTGTTGCGGGATCGTCGGGGCCTCTTCGCTGGGGTCCGGCGGATTACCTCGAAAGAGACGTCCAGCTTGACTGAAACGTCCACAAGGGGCTACCCTCGCCCAAACGCGAAAACAATAGCGTTGGATCCCAATGGAGATGGGTGCCCCCACATGAGTGCCTCAGAAAACCCGGACGACGTGTTCAACGTGAAGAAGGTGCGCCGGTTGATCAAGCTCATGAAGGAGCATGATCTGTCGGAAATCGACCTCAAGCAGGCTGATCATCGCGTGCGGATCAAACGGGGGGGTGAAGTCTTCATGACGACATCGTCTCCGATGACGCAGCCGGCCATTCGTTCGGCGGCTCCCGAGGCTCCCCTCCAGCAGTCTGCCGCGGACGCGAGAATGCTCGTGATCAAGAGTCCGATGGTGGGGACGTTTTACAAGGCGTCCGGTCCGGACACAGCCCCGTTCGTGAAGGTGGGAGACCGGATCGGAGCCGAAAAGACTGTCTGCATCATCGAGGCCATGAAGGTTTTCAACGAGATTCCGTCCGGCGTCTCGGGTCAGGTCGTGGCGATCCTTGTGGACAATGGCGCGGCGGTCGAGTTTGGCCAGCCGCTGATTAAGGTGGATCCCGAGGCGTAGGCCGCCTCACGAGAGAATCTCGAGGGAGAATGGTGATCGCGGGGATTGTCATGCCTCGCGGTCTGGTACGTTCGTCGCTAGCCCGATCTTCTGGCGGAGCCCTTGTTCAACCCATGTTCAAAAGGATTCTGATAGCCAATCGAGGCGAGATCGCGCTGCGTGTGATCCGCGCCTGCCGGGAACTCGGTATCGAGACGGTGGCGATTTTCAGCGAGGCAGATCGCGGCGCGGCCTATCTGGAACTGGCCGACGAGGCGATCTGCGTCGGCCCGCCGCGAGCGGCCGATAGCTATCTGCGGATCGACCGCGTGATCAGTGCCGCCGAGATCGGCAACGTTCAGGCGATCCACCCGGGATACGGCTTTCTGTCGGAGAACTCCCACTTCGCCGAGGTCTGTCGCTCCTGCGATATTGGCTTCATCGGTCCGACCCCCGAGGCAATGGAGTTGGTTGGCGACAAGAACTCCGCCCGGAGCCTCGCCCGTGAGGCTGGCGTGCCGACCGTGCCCGGAAGCGACGGATTGGTGTCGAACGAGCAGGAGGCGGTGAAGGTCGCGCGGGATGTCGGGTATCCGGTGCTGCTCAAGGCCACGGCAGGTGGTGGTGGCAAGGGCATGCGGGTGGCGGCCAATGAACTGGCGCTGGCGAGTGCCTGGCAGCAGGCTTCGGCAGAAGCCCAGGCGGCCTTCGGCAACCCTGGCATCTACATCGAACGGTACGTGGAGCGTCCTCGGCACGTGGAAATCCAGATCCTGGGCGACCAGCACGGTACGATCGTGCATCTCTGGGAACGCGACTGTTCGACACAGCGACGGCATCAGAAACTGATCGAAGAGAGCCCCTCGCCGCGGCTGCCTGCGGAGACCCGCAAGAAGATGTGCGAGGCGGCCGTCCGTCTGGCGAAGGCCGCCGGCTACTACTCCGCCGGGACGGTCGAGTTCATCGTCGACCAGCAGGACAACTTCTTTTTCATCGAGGTCAATGCCCGTATTCAGGTCGAACATCCGGTGAGCGAGATGGTGACCGGCATTGATTTGGTGAAGGCCCAGATTCGCGTCGCGGCCGGCGAAAAACTCGGGCTCACGCAGAAAGACATCGTGGCCCGGGGCCATGCGATTGAGTGCCGCATCAACGCGGAGGATCCGGCGGCGAATTTCCGTCCCTGTCCAGGGAGGATCGAACGCATGATCGCGCCGGGCGGGTTTGGCGTGCGGTGGGATTCGCATGCCGCGACCGGGTACATGGTGCCGCCCTACTACGATTCACTCGTGGGCAAACTCATCGTGCATCAGCCGACCCGTCGCGAGGCGATTGACACGATGACGCGGGCGCTCAAGGAACTCCGGGTTGAGGGCATCAAGACGACGGTGCCCATTCATTTGGAAGTGCTCGCCAACACCGCCTTTCATGAGGCACAGGTGGACACGACCTTCGTCGAGCGGATGCTTGCCAAATAGTGTCCCCAGACCAAAGAGTGCGCCCAGAGAAGGGCCTGCTGGTCGGCATCAGGAACGGGCGGCGGGCATGCGGACATCCGCGGTCGGCCCCAGAAATGGTGGTAGGGAAGAGTGGCCTCGTCGGCCACACCGAAAGAATTCAATCATGGTCTCGAGTGCAAAACTGTCAGGAGAAATCGATGAGTGAGTCGTTGTCACGTCCGCCGAAGGCCGACCATCAGTTTCGTCGCGTGGCCATCCTCTTTGCGGGTGGTCCTGCGCCGGGGGCCAATGCCGTGATCTCCACGGCGGCGACCTCGTTCATGAGGAGTGGCACCGAGGTGGTCGGCATGAAGCACGGCTATTCGTCGCTCGCCGAGTTCGGCGCCGACAAGCCGCTCGTCGAGGGCAAGGACTATGTGCTGGTGACGCCCGAATTCCTGAAGCGGACACGCTCCGCCCAGGGCATCATGCTGGGTACGGCGCGGACGAATCCCGGAAAGCATGTCTCGGCGCCTGCCCACTTCGATGACCCGCAGCGGGTGCAACCGCTGAAGAACGTCTACGAAGGGCTGTTGTCGCTCGGGGTCGAGGCCCTGATTTCAATCGGCGGTGACGACACCCTCAAGACGGCGAACAAATTCAAGCTTTACCAGGACCGGCTCCCCCCGGAGAGCAGGCGGATTCCGGTAGTGCACCTGCCCAAGACGATCGACAACGACTACATGGGAATCGATTTCACGTTCGGCTATTTCACGGCGGTCGACACGCTCGGCGGTGAAATCCGTAATCTGCTGTACGACGCCGATGCAGGCCGTTGCTACTACCTCTGTGAGACGATGGGACGCAGTGCCGGCTGGCTCTCGTATGGAGCCGCGATCTCCGGCGAGGCGAGCCTCGTGATCAGTGTCGAGGACATTCACGGCAGGTACCGTAGCGAGGAGACGGTCACCGATGCTTCCGGCCAAACGAAGATCAAGCCGGTGATGAACATCGAGGAGGTCGTCGGCCGGATCGTGAAGACGATGCGGGTTCGCGAGGAGGACGAGGGCAAGCACTACGGGGTGATCGTGCTGGCCGAAGGGCTGGCTGAGTATCTACCGAGCAGGCAGCTTGAGGGAATTCCCCGCGATGAGCACGGCCATATCTCGATCGCACAGGTCCAGCTGGGGCGGATGTTCTCCAAGCTGGTTGCCGATGAATTCAAGCGGCAGACCGGCCGGTCGCGGAAGGTGGTGGGGCTGCAGCTGGGCTACGAGGCCCGTTGCGCCAAGCCGCATGCGTTCGACGTGATGCTGGGCAGCCAGCTGGGCGTCGGGGCCTACCGGGCCCTGGCCGAGCGGGGGCTCAACGGCGTGATGGTGAGCGTCTCGGGGCAGCTCGACTTGAACTATGTGCCCTTTGAGGAACTGGTCGACCCCAACACGCTTGTCACGGTCGTCAGATATGTCGAGCGCGGCAGCGACTTCCACCGTCTGGCCCGCTTCCTCGAGACCTACGTCAACGAGTAGGAGAATGTCGCAGCGTCGGAAGCACGGGGAGTCCCATCGCTTACGCTCCGGGCTTGTATGCGTGTTCCCCCATACAAGCCCCCGGCGTAAGCCGGGGGATCGGCAGCACGGCACGGGGGAGTCCCATCGCTTACGCTCCGGGCTTGTATGACCCCGCACCAAGCACGCCCCCCGGCGTCGATGAATTCGGGAGGGGTTGCCTGCGGCCCCGAGAGCCGGCGTTGCTGACAAGCGCAGGCAGGATGCCGGAGCGCAGTCAGCATCGAGTGAGCGCAGGCAGGATGCCGTAGCGAACGTCCGGCGACGGGGCCGCGGGCAGCCC
>JBIIFB010000121.1:0-11552 GCA_044237545.1 Pirellulales bacterium | reverse complement strand
GGTCGCCTCGCCGGCCGGCAGCTTCACGGTGCCGCCAGCCTGCCAGTTCCAGTCGATTCCCGTCGTGCCGAAGGTTTCCGTCAGCGGTGTGCCGTTGACGACCACCTGAAATCTGCCAGGGGTTCCCGGGGCCTTCCACCGTGCCACCCAGTCCTTCGTGCGGACAAACACCCGGTAGTCGCCGGCCGCGGGAATCGACACCTTCGTGACAGCATCGGCGACCGGCTTGCCCAGGCCATGTGCGAGCAGGTAGGGCGAGCCCATCGTGTCGATAAACTGCGTGTCGAGCGTCCAGCCGCCGGGGTCGGTAAACGATTCCGCCTCTACGAGCACCGTGGCGGCATGGGCGGCGGCCCCGCCGCAGAAGACCCCGCAGAGCCAGGCACAGATGAGGACTGCCCGGGCGAAACTGCTCTGCATGCCTTGCATGGTGCGCGTGCTTTGCATCCTTGTCGTGCGTTTCATGCTTTGCATCCTTGTTATGGCGTTCATGCTTTTTATGGTGCTCATGGTGTCATGGTGTCATGGTTGTCAGGGTGTCATGTCGATCATCCGCATAGCCGCGTCACTCGACGACACAGCTCCCGCCGGTGCCACACTACGAGGTATTTTGGTCACCGCAGGTCCGCCGCAGCAAACCCGGCAAAAAACTACACTTCTGCGACTTCCCGCTGCCGATCCTCTGCATGACCGACACCGAGCTCGTCGCTCGCCCCCGGCTCAACGGCGGGCCGCACTGCCGCTGGCGAGGACGGACATCGACGCCACGACGGCAATCGAAATCAGCGGCACGAGCAGGCAGAGCCCGCCGGCAGCGAGCAGGGCCCCCGTCGCAGGCGTGACGTCAAAACGCGACCGGCCAAGAAGCGTCTGCACCAGAGCAAACGTGCCGACCAGTGCCGTACCGGCGGTGGCCACTGCCAGAAGCCTCACCCGCCGCCCTTCGCTGAAGCCTGCCCACCGCGCCACCCAGGCAAGCATCGGGAGCAACTGGATCGCATGGATCACCGCACCGTGTGGAAATTTCGGCACGCCGGCGACGCCGAACCGCTCGGGCTCGAGCCCCGCCGCCTGCCGCAGGTCGCCATTGACGCTCACCCAGATGCCGAGCAGGCACGAGATCACGAGCAGGACGAGCCCAGCCCGAACGGCCAGCAGCATGTCGGGTGCCAGGCCCGTGGGCTGTCGGAAACAACGGACGGTGATGTCCACCACGACGAGCGTGACCCAGAGGATGAGCACACCCATCAGGTCGTAGAGGAACGAATCCAGCGGCGTGGACCGATTGAAGTGGCTGGCCACTCCCCGCCAGGCCTGCAGGTCGATCAGCAACACCTCCACGAGCAGGGCCCACGCGGTGATCGCAGCGAAACGGGCGTCGCCCCAACGCCACGGCAGTTTCGACCAGGCCCAGCCCACCGACAGGCTTGTCATGCCGCCCGAGATGCCAAACAGGATCGGCTTCCGCCAAGTCACCGGTCCCTCCCACGGCCCGCCGAGTGCACCCCAGACGAGGAGATGGGCCAGGCCGCTCACGATGAGCAGCAGGCCGACAACGGCCAGTGGCCAGGCGCGGCGGTCGCGAATCCAGTCGGTGGCACGGGTAGCGTTCATGGGACAGGATTCTATGGCGGAACACCGACGGGCACAGCGGTGAATCGGCGTCGCAGCGACACGCGTCGCGGCGTGTGATGAGGGAGTGTCTGACGTGGCGACGAGATTTCGTCGTGTCTGAACGTGGGGACGAGATTTTATCTTGTCCAGGATTCGCAAGTTACAAACTCGCGACCACAGGGAGAGAAACTCACGGCCACAGGGACGAGATTTTATCTTGTCCAGGATTCGCAAGTTACAAACTCGCGACCACGGGGAGAGAAACTCACGGCCACAGGGACGAGAAACTCGCGACCACAGGTCACAGCGTGCCACCAGCCCCGCTTGAGTCCGGGGCCGCGTTCCGCGACACTGCCACAATCATGAACACACGCACATTTGGACGGACGGGCTGGCGGGTCTCTGAAATTGGCTTCGGTGCCTGGGGCATCGGCGGCGGGCAGTGGGGCGGCGCGGATGAGGCCGAGTCGATGGCCACGCTGCACCAGGCCCTCGACTGCGGCATCAACTTCTTCGACACCGCCGACGTCTATGGCGACGGACTCTCCGAACGGCTGATCGCCCGGCTCCGCCGCGAACGTTCCGAGCCCGTCTACGTGGCCACGAAGGTGGGCCGGCGGCTCAATCCCCACACGGCCGACGGCTACAACGCCACGAACCTCGCAGCCTTTATCGATCGCAGCCTGAAAAACCTCGGCACAGACCGGCTCGACCTCGTGCAGCTCCACTGCCCACCGACCGATGTCTACTACCGTCCGGAGGTCTTCGCGGCGCTCGACGCCCTCGTGACGGCTGGCAAAGTCCGCCACTACGGCGTGAGCGTCGAAAAGGTCGAGGAGGCGATCAAGGCGATCGAGTATCCGCACGTGCAGTCGGTGCAGATCATCTTCAACGCCTTCCGACTCAGGCCCGCAGAGCTCTTCTTCGAGCAGGCACTCAAGCGGCAGGTGGCCGTGATCGCCCGGGTGCCTCTGGCCAGCGGACTGCTGGGCGGCGGGCTCGCGCGAACGACCGAGTTTCCCGCCGACGACCACCGGGCGTTCAACCGTGACGGTGCCGGCTTCGACAGGGGAGAGACGTTCTCCGGAGTCGATTACGACACAGGTCTGGCCTGCGTCGAACGTCTGCGACCGCTCGTGCCGCCGGGGGCGACGCTCGCGCAGTTCGCCCTGCGGTGGATTCTCTCGTTCCCGGCCGTGTCGTGCGTGATCCCCGGGGCCAGGCGACCGGCGCAGGTGGCAGACAACGCCCGTGCCGCCGACCTGCCGGCGTTGCCGGCAGCAGCCATGGCCGCGGTTCAGGAAATCTACGACGAGTGCGTGCGACCGCTTGTGCACCAGCGTTGGTGAGCCACCGGCGTTCACCCCCGTCATCCCATCGCTCACGCTCCGGGCTTGTATGGCGGGAGGCTTGTATGCCCCCGCCCCATACAAGCCCCCGGCGTGAGCCGGGGGATCGGCAGCACGAATCGGGGAGTCCCATCGCTCACGCTCCGGGCTTGTATGGCGGGAGATGTCCCATCGCTGACGCTCCGGGCTTGTATGCCCCACCGCCGGGGCCATTACGCCAGGATGCCCTTCACCACGTGCCCGTGCACGTCGGTGAGGCGAAACTGCCGCCCCTGATAGCGGAAGGTCAACTTCGTGTGGTCGATGCCCGCCATGTGCATGATCGTGGCCTGCATGTCGTGGATATGCACGGGGTCGGCCGTGATGTTCCAGGCGTAGTCATCGGTCGAGCCGTAGACATGGCCCGCCTTCACGCCCCCACCGGCCAGCCACCAGGAATAGGCCTTCCCGAAATGGTCGCGGCCCTTCGGATTCGCCGGATCGCCCTGACCAAAGGGCGTCCGCCCGAATTCACCCCCCCAGGCGACAAGCGTGTCGGCGAGCAGCCCGCGTTCCTTAAGGTCCTGCACGAGCGCCGCCGACGGGCCCTCCGTGTCACGGCACTGGGTTTCCAACTGCGTGTAGAGGTTGCCGTGCTGATCCCAACCGGCATGCATCAACTGCACAAACCGCGTGCCCCGCTCGAGCAGCCGCCGGGCGATCAGGCAGTTGTAGGCGAAGCTACCCTTCACCTGAACGTCGGGGCCGTAGCGGTCGAGCACGTGCTTTGGCTCGTTGGAGAAGTCCACCAGATCGGGCACGCTCATCTGCATGCGGTAGGCCATCTCATACTGCGCGATCCGTGTGTCGATCTCAGGGTCGCCGTAGTCCGCCAGATGGGCGGCGTTCATGGCGGCGATGTCGTCGAGCAGGGCCCGCCTCGCCTCGCGGCTCACACCGGCCGGGTTCGCCAGATAGGGCACCGGATCGCCCGTATTGCGAAACCGCACGCCCTGAAACCGGCTCGGCAGGAACCCGCTGCCCCAGTAGTGGTCGAAGAACAACTGCCCGCAGCTTTTCTCCTTGTCGGACGACGTCATCACCACGAAGGCCGGCAGTTCGTCGGTGTCGCAGCCGAGGCCGTAGCTCATCCACGCGCCCATGCTGGGCCGACCCGGCACCTGGGCGCCCGTCATGAAAAACGTCACGCCAGGGGCATGGTTCACGGCTTCCGTATGCATGCTCCGCACCAGGCAGATGTCGTCGGCAATGCCGCCGATGCCCGGCAGCATCTCGCTCATCTCGATGGCGGCCTTGCCGTATTTTCGGAAACCCTTGATGGGGGCGACGACCGGCCACTTGGCGTAGCCACTCGACATGGTCGATAGACGCGTCCCACCACGGACGCTCTCGGGAATGTCCTCGCCGCCGCGGCTGATCAGCGCAGGCTTGGGATCAAAGAGATCGACGTGCGACGGGCCGCCCCCCTGCCAGAGCATGACGACCCGTTTCGCCGTGGGCGGATGGTGGGGCAGACCCGGCAGACCGGGCAGACCGCGTGCGGCCGGCGTGGTGGCCACGGCGGTGGCATCACGACTGAGCAACGACGCCAGCGCCACCGCACCGATACCCATACCGGCAGAGCCGAAGAGCTGCCGGCGGCTGACCCGCTGGACGTTTTCAAGATGGAGGTCGTTCATCATGTTTTCCGCTTTCTGTGTCAAACAGGGGACAGGCACAGTCCTGTTCGACACAGGATGTGCAGGGCCTTCAAACGTGGCCACGAGTTTTCAAGTTATGGAATCCGTGCCGAAGACACGGACAAGTTAAAAACTTGCCGCCACGGGGAGCAGCACATGTCGCGCCGAACGGGACTGGAACAGGCACCTCTCCGCTTTCCACTTTCCGCTCATTCCCGCGTCAGGGCCTCGTCGAGATTGAAAATGCCGAGGCAGACGGCCGTCAGGGCGGCATGCGCCGCGGGGTCGAGCGACTCGTCCCGCCTGCTTTCGCCCACACTGACAAACCCCTTCGCCGACTCAACGTCTGCCCCATACACCGCCAGTTGCCGGTCGTGCATCCGCCGCAGCGTGGTCAGGTCGTAGTCGGTCGGTAGGCGGCCGAGCACCCGGCGGAAGGCAAACGCGAGCTGTGCATCGAGTTCGGGGGAGGACCGCATCGCACGCTCGGCGAGCACGCGGGCGGCCTCGACCCAGGTCGGGTCGTTGAGCGTCGTGAGCGCATGCAGCGGTGTGCAGGTGCGGCCGGCCCGCACGTTGCAGGTCTGCCGGTTGGCCATATCAAACATGTTGGCGGGGTTCACCGTCCGCCGCCAGAACGTATAGAGGCTGCGGCGGTAGAGGTCGGCGGCATGCGACGCCGGGTAGGTGAAGTCTCGTTCCTTGGTGATCGCCAATGCCTCCCAGATCTGATCTGGCTGATAGGGATAGACCGGCTGGCCGCCGATCCGCCGGTCGAGCAGGCCGCTGGCAGAAAGCGCGACGTCGCGAAGCACCATCGACGGCATGCGGAACCGGCTGGCCCTCGCGAAGAGCCTGTTCTCGGGATCCTTGGCGAGCAGGTCCGCGGTCACCTTCGCCGCCTGCCGGTAGGTGGCACTGGTCACCAGCAGCCGGTGCATCTGCTTCTGACTCCACGACCGGTCGCGAAACTCCACGGCCAGCCAGTCGAGCAGCTGCATGTGCACGGGATACTCGCTCTGCACCCCCATGTCTTCGGTCGTCTTCACGATCCCGGTGCCGAAGAAGTGCTGCCACATCCGATTCACCTGAACGCGGGCCGTCAGCGGGTGCTCCGGCAGAAAAAGCCACTGGGCGAGGCCGAGCCGGTTGGCCGGGGCGCCGGCGGGCAGCGGTGGCAGGAAGGCCGGCGGGGTGAACACGACCTTCTCCCCCTTGGGCGAGAGATAGTCGCCCCGGTCGAGAATCTTCGTGTCGCGGGGCTTCTCGTCGCTCATCACCATCACGCGGGGCCACTGATCTCCCTTGTAGTCGTCGAAGGCTTTCTTGGCGGCGTCGAACTTCACGACCTGCGGCAGATCCTTGACGATGCCCGCCTTCACCTTGGAGTCGAAGTGACTGCGAAGCTGGTTCTCAATCGATTTCTTCTCGATCTCCGTGCGGTCTTTCTCCGGCTTGCGGAGCAGCGGCGTGAGGCTGCGAGAGAGATCGTTGCCGTCGGCCGGCTCGCCATCTGCAAAGAGGCCGGCCTTCCAGGCGGCGTAGGCGGCATCGAGGATCGGCGTGGCCTCACCTTCAAGCTGCTTCATCGCGGCCTCGAGTTCGGCGAGCCTGGCCTTGTTTTCCTCCGTGGGCAGCTCCGCGACCGGCGGTGCCACCCGAATGCGGGCCGAGAACCGAGTCGGCATGCCGCTTTCCGGCAGGTGATTGAAGGCGTCGAGCAACGCATAGTAGTCAGCCTGCGTCATCGGATCGTATTTGTGGTCGTGGCACTGGGCGCAGGCCATCGTCAGGCCCAGCCAGGTGGTGCTCGTGGTGTCGACCCGGTCGAAGAGATTGTTGAACCGCTGTTCCTCGGGGATCGCGCCCCCCTCGCCATTCAGCAGGTGATTGCGGTTGAAGCCGCTGGCAATCTTCTGATCGAGAGTGGCCTGCTCGGTGGCAGCAGACGGCAGCAGGTCGCCCGCCAGCTGCTCGATGGAAAAGCGGTCGAACGGCATGTCGGCATTGAGGGCCTTCACGACCCAGTCCCGCCAGATCCATTGCCAGGTGTCGCCATCCTGCTGGAAGCCGTTGGAGTCTGCATAGCGGGCGGCGTCGAGCCACGAGAGCGCCATCCGCTCGCCGTAGTGGGGGCTGGCGAGCAGGCGGTCGACCAGTTTTTCGTAGGCCTGCGGATCGGCGTCGGCGACGAAGGCATCGACCTCCTCCGGCGTGGGCGGCAGGCCGACAAGATCGGCATGGAGCCGGCGGATGAGCGTGGCTCGGTCGGCCTCCGGTGACGGCTGGATGCCAGCCGCTTCCAGCATCGCGAGCACGAAGCGGTCGATGGCGTTCTTCGCCCACGCTGCGTGCTTCGGCTCAGGCGGCTCCGGTCGCACCGGCGGTGCGAAAGCCCAGTGCGGCGCGTACATGCCCCCTTCCTTGATCCAGCGGTCGAGCAGTTTCTTCTGCTCGTCGGAGAGCCGCCGGTTGGAATTCGGCGGTGGCATGACGACATCGACATCGGTCGAGTGGATGCGTTCGAGCAGGACGCTCGCGCCCGGATCCCCTGGCACGATCGCGCCGGCCGCGATGGCCGCCGCCCGGTCATCGAGCCGGAGATCGGCCTCTCGCTTATTGCCATCCTGCCCATGGCAGTAGAAGCAGTTTTCGGAAAGGATCGGCCGAATGTCGCGATTGAAGTCGAGCGATTGCGGGGCTGTTTCCGCGGGGCGGGCCGTCGAGCAGGCCAACATGATCGTCCACGCCATGCCGGCGAGCCGTACGGGCCCGTGCCACCGCGCGCTGGGAAATCCTGTCGCGCTGGAAAATCCTGTCGCGCTGGGAAATCTTGTCGTGCCGGGAAATCTTGTCGAGCAACCCATGGCAGCCGTTTCCGGTCGGGGTTACCCGCGTCGCCGAACCGAAGGGAAAAAGCCCTTTGGATCGCGGACCTAGAGGTCGATCGGCGGGAAAAACATCTCTCGTTGCGTGAACCCCTCAAGAATAGCACCCAAACCAGCCGGCGGCCAGAAGATTCGGGCTGGGGCAGACCGGGGTATCGGAGCCTGATCAGACCAGGCAGACCGCTCAGTCGAGGATGTTTGGCGGCTTTGGCGCCGGCGGCTTCGGTGCCGCCGGGTCAGGCGGCGGACTGGGCGCAGGGGGAGGAGGAGGTGGCCGAGACCGAGTAGGCCGCGATGCCCACCGGGTCGGCTACAGCGGCGCGAGACGGTTTCTTGGCGGCAGCCTGCTTGGCTGCGGGATCATGAACTGCGAGATCCTTGGCCGCGGCCAAGGTAGCCGGGCCCCGGCCGGGCCAGGCCAGGCCAGGCCAGTCAAGGCATCTCGCCCTGTTCCTCGACCGCCCAGAGATTCTTCTGCGACGCCACGAAGAGCGTCTTATTGGCCGCACTGGGAATCGACCAGACAGGCGTGCCCAGCTTGATGTCGGCGAGCACCTTCTTCTCAGGGCCGGCCGCCAGCACGACCAGCGATTTCCGCGTGCCGATCCAGACCTTACCGTCGGCGACCAGCGTGCTCGACCAGATTTCCTCGCGGGTGTCGTGCACCCAGAGCAGCCGGCCAGAGGCCGCATCGAGGCAGTGCACTTTGCCGGCATACTCAGCCGCGTAGACGATCCCGTCGGCCACAGCCACCGTCGAGAGCGCCCGCCCAATGCCGGTGTATTGCCAGACCCTGCCGCTCTTCGTGATGTCGCCCGTGCCGTCGATCGCGATGCAGGAAAGCGCGCCACGGCCGGGGCCATGCACCGGATCCTGCCCGATGCCGACATACACCCGATTGCCCACGACCACCGGCGACCCGATCACCTCGTTGGGGCTGACGAGCATCCCGTCGGTGTCGAGCGTCCGCGGGCCGCCACGGACCAGAGCCCAATAGTCGATTGTGACACCGCCCCGCTCACGGTATCCGGGCGGATTGCAGTCGAATGACCAGGCTTCACGCAGCATCGCAGGCTCGGCCGTGGCCGGAAGCACACCCCCCGTGGCCTTCCGCGAAAACGGTTCGAAACCGTGGCACCGTCCGTCACCACCGCCGAACACGATCTGTTGGCGACCCTTCACGTCGGCCAGCGTCGGCGACGACCACTGCCCGTGAAAGACATTGGCACTGATCCGGCCGTCGTCCCGCGCCAGCAGCTTTCCCGACCGCTTGTCGAGCACGATCAGCGACGCGGCGGTCGGCAGCACCACCTTGCCGTCGTAGACGCCGTTGGCCGTGCCCACGTAGAGATGATCGCCCACCACGAGGATGGAGCAGTTGGCTGCGTCGTGCGGAAATACCGGCAGGTCGCGGATCATGTCGAACCGCCAGAGTATGTCGGCATCGCGGGCGCCGGTCTCCACCGGCGCCGCTCCCTCGGGCACGGAGAAGGCTGATTCGTCGGTGAATGCCCCGTCGTTGCCGTTGGCCATGCCCGCCACGTCGAGGCAGACCACCTCGCAGCGGTTGGTGACGAGATAGACGCGGTCGTTGTCGACGGTCGCCGTCGAACAGACGCCCAGGTTCATGTCGTCGTAGTCCTCGCTCACCTTCGAGCGGTCGATCTCCAGCCGCGGCACGACCAGCCGCCAGATGAGCGAGCCGGTCTTCTCGTCGAGGCACATGAGCACACCGCCGCGGGTCGCCCGAAACCGCTCGTCGTCGAGGTCTTCATCGTTGGTGCCGATATAGACGCGGCCATTGGCCACCACCGGACACGAATAGTTTTCGCTGCCCAGACGGACCATCCAGCGGACGTTTTTGGCCGTGGCGGGGTCGTAGCCCAGTCGGTCGCGTTTCTTTTTACCCGGATGAAACGCCCGCGGCAGGCCTTCCTCGCGGGAGACGAGATTGCGGTACTGCCCTCCACCCCACTGCGGCCAATCCTCGGCGGCGACGGGCACGATCTGCACGGCAGACAGGACGAAGGCCACAACAAGGGCCCGGATTCGCAAGCTGGACATGGAATTTCCCCCGGTGTCAGGTCAGATAGTGTTATTCCGCACAGGCTCCGCGTCCAGCGATCGTTCCCCATCCGCATGAAACACGCCCCGCCACCTCCTCAGCCCCCGCCTCCCTGGGACGACGATCCGGCGTGCCCGTCCCCCGCGGAGTCCCCCGCTGAACGCCCGGCGGAGTCCCCTGCCGATGCGTTGCACGGCCGCACCGACCGCCGCGCCGACATTGCGATCGTGGGCGCGGGAGCAGCCGGACTCTTCGCAGCCGCCTGGGCGGGACGCACGGCCCGGGCCAGCGGCCGGACGCTCTCGATCATGGCCGTGGACGGCGCCCGCAAACTGGGCGCGAAGATCCTCGTGGCCGGTGGTGGCCGCTGCAACGTCACCCACTGGCGGGTGGCCGACACTGATTTCGCGGGCAGCACGCCGCCGGCGATCCGCAAGGTGCTCGCCCGGTTCACCGCGGATGACACGGTGGCCTTCTTCAGGGACGCGGGGGTGGAGCTCAAACGCGAGGACACGGGGAAACTTTTCCCTGTCACCGACTCTGCGCGGACCGTGCTCGACGCGCTCGTCCGCGAGGCAGCCCGCGGCGGTGCGACACTCCTGCACCCCGCGCGGGTCGAGTCGATCACCCGCGATACCAAGGGCTTTGTCGTCTCGACAGCAGCCGGGCCGCTTCATGCTGCCCGCGTGATCCTCTGCACGGGCGGAAAATCGCTGCCCAAGTCGGGTTCCGACGGCGGCGGCCATACGCTGGCCCAGTCGCTTGGCCACTCGCTCACGTCGCCCATCGTGCCGGCGCTCGTGCCGCTTCTGTTGCCGGCGGGCCACTGGATCACAGAACTGTCGGGCCTCACGCTGCCGGCCGAACTCACGCTCGCATCTGCCACCGGCAAGCGGATCAAAGCTTGCACTGGCAGCACGCTCTGCACCCACTTCGGACTCTCCGGCCCCGCAGTGCTTGATATCAGCCGCCACTGGCTCGTCGAGCGAGACCACGCCGACTCCGCGGGCACGCCGCCACCGCGGCTCTCGATCAACTGGCTGCCCACGGTCTCAACGCCCGACCTGGAAAGCCTGCTCGTGCAGCCACGAGGCCGCAGTACGCTGCAGATCCTCCGCGATCATCTTCCCGACCGGCTCGCGCGGCGGCTCTGCGAACTGGCCGACGCCCCGGCCACCGGCGACCTGCCCCGCGAGGCGAGGAGGAGGCTGGTGAATCTTCTCTGCGGCACGCCGCTGGATGTCACCGGGGACCGCGGCTTCACGCTCGCCGAGGCCACTGCCGGCGGCGTGCCGCTGTCGGAAGTCCGGCTCGACACGATGGAGAGCCGTCTCTGTCCGGGGCTCCATTTTGCGGGTGAAGTGCTCGATGTCGATGGCCGGATCGGCGGCTTTAACTTCCAGTGGTCATGGGCGAGCGGTTTCCTGGCCGGCCGTGCAGCCGCAGTGCAGCAGTGATCGGTGGAACCGCCACGCACCGGGCGGGGAATCCCTTCGCTTACGCTCCGGGCTTGTATGAACCCTCCCATAAAAGCCCCCGGCGTCAGCCGGGGGATCGGATGCCACGCGCGGCGGTGCACCAAACGTCACGCCGATCCCATCGCTTACGCTCCGGGCTTGTATGCGGGCGGGGGATCGCCACGGCATCGGTGTCGGCCATGCGGGCTGGCTCGCGACGAACCGCGGCGTCGAGCAGTCGGCCGGCGGCGGCAGTCACCTGATCCGCGCCGATATCAGTCATCGCACCGCCTCCCGGCGACGCCGACCGATCCCCGCGAACGACAGCGCTAGCGGTCTTCCACGGGTGCCATTGTTCGTGGTCGGTGGGCCCGAACAGCACCACCACCGGCACGCCGTGCGATGCGGCAATGTGCGGCAACCCGCTATCGATCCCGACACAGAGATCCATGCGTGCCAGCAGGCTGCCCGCCTGCCGAAGTGGCACCACAGCGGAATGG
>JBIIFB010000119.1:0-11707 GCA_044237545.1 Pirellulales bacterium | reverse complement strand
GACATGCATGGAAATGTGTGGGAGTGGTGCAGCGACTGGTACGGAAACTATCCCGATGGCGAAGTGACAAATCCGCAGGGTCCGTCATCTGGCTCGTACCGGGTCTACCGGGGCGGCGGCTGGAACGACTCCGCTGGGCGCTGCCGGTCGGCGCACCGCATCTGGCGCAACCCGTCGTCCCGCGACTTCAACCTTGGCTTCCGTCTTGCCCTGAGTCCGTCTGGAGCCGAGTCGCCGGAGGCGGGTACCGACCAAGGAATAAAGATTAGTGCCCCGTCGGAGGACTCGACACCCACTGCAGTCATCGCCAGCGGGAGCATGCCTGTTTCAACGGCGACCGCTGTAAATCTTCCCGAAACGATTAGGAGTACGGTCGGCATAAACCTGAAGCTGATCCCTGCCGGGACATTTATGATGGGCGATGCGTCGGGTGGCCCGGATGAGAAACCGCCACATCGTGTGACCCTGACAAAGCCATTTTATCTGGGCGTTCACGAAGTGATGAACTCCCAGTGGAAGCAGGTGATGGGAAGTGTTCCAAGTAAACGGAAAGAAGACGCCCATCCTGTTGAGCAGGTGAGTTGGGAGGATGCAGTGGAGTTTTGCCGGAAGCTCTCGGAGTTAACCGAGGAGCGTAAGGCGGGGCGGGTCTATCGGCTTCCAACTGAAGCCGAGTGGGAGTATGCGTGCCGGGCCGGGACAACCACGAAGTATTCGTTTGGAGACAACGAAACCCTTTTTGGCGACTACGGCTGGTTTACCGACAACTCGGCCAGTCAGACGTATCCTGTGGGGCTGAAAAAGCCGAATGCGTGGGGTTTGCATGACATGCACGGGAATGTGTGGGAGTGGTGCAGTGACTGGATAGCGGGCTATACAGATGGCGAAGTGATGAACCCGCAGGGTCGGTCATCTGGCTCGCGCCGTGTCTTCCGGGGCGGCAGCTGGGGCAGCGTCGCCTGGGGCTGCCGGTCGGCGACCCGCGACGGGTATTAACCGTCGAGCCGCAACCGCAACCTCGGCTTCCGTCTTGCCCTCAGTCCGTCTGGAGCCGAGCCGCCGGAGGCGAGCACCAACCAAGGAACAAAGACGAGAGCCCCAGCAGAAGACTCTCAACCCACTGCGGTCATCACCAGCGGGAGCATGCCTGTTTCCACGGCGGGAGCCTTCGCTCTTCCTTCCACGATTGGGAACGTCGTCGGCATAAAGCTGCAGCTGATCCCTGCTGGCATATTCAAGATGGGCGATGCAAGAGGCGGGCCCAGAGAGCAGCCACATCGCGTGACGCTCACGCAGCCCTTTTATCTGGGCGTGCACGAAGTCACACGTAAGCAGTGGAAGCAGGTGATGGGGAGTGTTCCGGGCAATTGGGAGCAAGCCTCCCGTCCGGTTGAGCAGGTGAGTTGGGAGGAGGCAGTGGAGTTTTGTCGAAAGCTCTCAGCGTTACCCGAGGAGCGTAAGGCAGGTCGTGTGTATCGGCTTCCGACTGAAGCCGAGTGGGAGTATGCGTGCCGGGCTGGGTCAACCACGAGTTATTCGTTTGGGGAGGATGAAAAACTTCTTGGCGACTACAGCTGGTTTGATGGAAACTCCAGTAATCAGACGTATCCTGTGGGTCAAAAGAAGCCGAATGTGTGGGGTTTGTATGACATGCATGGAAATGTGTGGGAATGGTGCAGCGACTGGTACGGGGACTATCCCGATGGCGAGGCAACAGACCCGCAGGGCCCGTCATCGGGCTCGGAACGTGTCCGCCGGGGCGGCGGCTGGCTCAGCAGCGCCAGGAACTGCCGGTCGGCGAACCGCGACTGGAGCATCCCGTCGTACCGCAGCTACGACTTCGGCTTCCGTCTTGCCCTGAGTCCGTCTGGAGCCAAGTCGCCGGAGGCGGGTAAGTGAGCGGAGCGAAGTTGATGCGGATAAAGGCACATGCAGAGGAAAAAAGATGCAATCTGACCCTGATCGGAGCCTCAGCGATGAGGCGACGTTCGCAGGCCGCCAGAGGCCGCAGCGGGCCGACGTAAGCCTCGGCGACGAGCGAACGGTCGGGGCTGGGCTGTCCGGCAGGGACACGATCATCGACGGAATCGAGGTCGTCGATCTGGAGACACGCTACCGGATCGAAGGCACCCTAGGGCAGGGTGGCATGGGAAAAGTGTTCTTGGCCACCGACAGGCGGCTCGGGCGCAAGGTCGCGATTAAGCGACTTCTGGGTGAAGCTGCTCGCAGTAAGACAAATGTGAGCAGGTTCCTGACGGAGGCCAAGTCGATTGCCGCTTTGAATCACCCGAACGTCGTCCAGATCTACGACTACGGCCGCGCGAAGGACGGGCCATTTCTGAGCATGGAATATGTTGAAGGCGGGAGCCTTCTCGACCGTTGCAGCAAAAGCCGCCTGCCGCTCGAAGAGGTGATCGACCTCGCGTGCCAGCTCTGCAATGGACTTGCGAAAGCCCACGACCTTGGGATCATCCACCGTGACATCAAGCCATCAAACATTCTGCTGACTAGCGACGGCATTCCGAAGCTGGCTGATTTCGGTCTCGCGAAGGCCAGTGCCGGCGACCGCCAGATGACGGTGACGGGCAAGCAGATGGGCACCCCCGACTTCATGCCGCCAGAGCAGCAACGAGACGCGAGGTCTGCGGACCACAGGAGCGACCTCTGGAGCCTTGCCGCCACGGTGTACCAGATGGCGACGGGACGGAGCCCGAAAATAATCCGACTGAAGGACGTGCCAACCCGCCTTGAGGAGGTGCTTGCGAAGGCGCTTGAGGAAGACAAGTCAGTCCGGTATCAAACGGCAAGGGAGTTTCGGGATGCGTTGAAGTCGGCCCGGGATGGCGGTTCCAAAGTGACCGGCCGGGCCCGTGCCGAAGACGTCCTCCAAGAAGGACAGTGCAAGGCGTGCGGCACGGTCACGAGTGACCTCACGAAGAAGTTCTGCCGGAATCCGCAATGCGGGGCTAGCCTGCGGGTGGCGTGCCTAAAATGCGACGCGCAGATGCCGGTGTGGGACGGCGTCTGCGGCGAGTGTGGCGGGAATCAGCCAGCACTCTTGGAGGCCAAGCGAAAGACGCTCGAGGCGAAGCGAGCCGAGGCGGAGGCACTCCTCGTCGATCTGGCGTTCGACGACGCCATCGGTCTGGCCAACGAGGCGGCAAGCGAGTCTCGCATCGAGTTGGCCGATCTGATGGAGTGGGCAGCGACGTTCGTCGCGACAGCTACGGTGGAGAGGGATCGCCAGCGTTCCGCCGCGGCTGGGCGGCTGCAAGAGGCCAACAAGCACATCATGGCAAGCGACTATCCCGCAGCCATACGCGCCATCGAAATGATCCCCGAGCAGCTTCGCGCCGCTTCAGCGACAGCCCTACTTGCGGACTGTCGGGCTTGGCATGACGAGTCCGACAAGCTGATCGCGGAAATACGGGTCAGGCTGAATCGCAAGGAAGTCGTTGGCCTCCTGACTCTCGTCACCCAAGCGGTGAAACTTCGGGGCGATCGAGCGGATCTTCGCACGCTCCGCGACACGTTAGTCGATTTGGATCTACGGCGGTTTGCGACAGCACGTGCCGCCCTGGAATCAGGCGATACGCAAGCGGCAGTGCAGGCCATGCCTGAGTATCCGGAAAGTGACGAGTGTTACCCAGCAGTCAACTTGCGATCGTGGATTGCAACAGCGGCGAGTGTTGAATCGGACCTGGTGGCCCTCGTCGGGCACTCCAAGAGCGACGGGAGTGTTGACGCCGCGGCGCTCGCCGCCATTCTGCAGGCAGGCGAACTATGCATTCGCGTGAACCCGCACAGCACAAAAGCGATTGCAGTCGTGCAGCAGGCGCGAGCCCTCCTCGCGAAGCATTCCCTCTCCTTCGCACAAGAGTACGAACGGAAACTCACAGAAGAAGCACGTAGACAACAGGATCGCCTGAACATTCTTTCACACCCCCTGATTCGTAACTCGATTGGGATGGAGTTGCGATTCCTACCAGGCGGTTCGATGTCACCTGAAAACGCCGTGGAGGATACGACTGCCCAATCCAGATCAGCGGCTCTTATTAATCCATTTTGTATGGGAATACACCAGGTAACGAACGCTCAGTGGAAGCGAGTGATGGGAGATCCGCCGAGCACATGGCAAGGCAGCGATCATCCCGTGGAGCAGGTAACGTGGCACGAGGCGAATGAGTTCTGCCGGCAACTGTCACAACTGCCACAGGAAAGTGCCGCGGGACGCGTTTACCGCCTGCCGACGGAAGCCGAGTGGGACTATGCATGCCGGGCGGGCACGAAAGCGGATTTATGGCTTGGTGAGCAATGGGTATGGCATGAGTACGCGTGGTTTCAGCAAAACTCAGATGGACAAACACATCCCGTCGGCCAAAAGAACCCGAATCCGTGGGGCTTCTACGACATGTGCGGCAACGTCCACGAATGGTGTAGCGACACCGCTGCGGACAACGATAGGCTTCGTGATATGCATGTCATCAAGGGCGGCAGCATACAGTTTGGCAGAGTTGGAGACAGCCATTCTTTTCTCTCGCAGTCCGCTTCAATGCGTTGTTTCGACACGGGGCTTCGCCTGGCCATGGATGTGTTGGAAGCGAGACAAGGCGATGAACGCCCTTGCCAGAGGACTTGAGCGCCGCGAGATCGAGGAGTGGACTGTTCCAGCCTCCTCCGTGGCGCTAGGACTCTCTCACAAGACGTGGGTCCGGATTCGGGGGTGATTAATGGCTTATGGCCATCTCGCCACGGAGCTAACGGCACCATTCACGCCACGCCTCGACTATAAACACCATCGCCAGCGTGTCGAGCTCGCAGTATCGCAGCAATGCCTTCTGGACGGCCACACGTCGCTCGTCCGTCCAGTCGTAGAGCACGAGGTCGGCGTAGGCCTGCATCGCCGCGCCGCCGTTGCGGAGTGTCTTCATGTATTTGCCGCCGCCGTTCTCGGCCTGCAGCTTGCCGCCACCGATCGGCGGCAGCAGCATGTAGGGATCGCGAACCTTCCCATCGGTCTCGTCCACCCACGCCATGTCGGAGAAGTTGCGGCTGGCGATGCCCCCAGGGGCGCCGTACATCGGTTGGGAATACTTCCGCCTGAGAAACTCTGACTCCCGCAGAATTGCCGGCAGCACATGCTTGATCGAGTTGGAGCCGCCCATGCTCGGCGCGTAATAGAAACGCTTGACGAGCCGGCAGAGGTCGATGACCTGCCGGGTGGATTCGCGGTCGCCGGCAGGGGCCAGTGAGTCGATGAAGGCGATCAACTCCGGCGAGTTGCCAATCTCGTCCTGACGGGAACGAATCTGCCCCGCGAGGGACCGCAGTGTGGAGACCTCATGCGGGGCGTAGTGCAGAACCGCGCCGTCGTCGCCACCAATCTGCTCCCGGAGCGCCGTCACGAAGGCCGCGTTGGGGCTGACGCCCTCCTGCGTGCAGAGAAACTCACCGGCATGCTCGATGCGGCCGTCCTCATGCATCACGTGGTGGGAAAACTGGAAGGCAACCAGATCCATCGGCCGGCTGCCACGGTGGAATGGAATCGCCGCCCGACAGGTCTCGAAATCGATAAAGTGCAGGGGAAATCGCCAGCCTGCCATCTCGGGGCGAAGGTTGTCTTGGTCGAGGTGCGATGAGCCATCTTCGTTGACGCACTTGGTCACCTGCAGCCACTGCCGCTGCGACAAAGAGAGCCCCGGCCGGTCATCGGGCCGCGGGTCGATATCGGCCGGCCTGACCTGGGCCATGTGCAGCCGCCGCTCATCGAGGAGTGTCTTCTTCCGGGCAGCCGACAGCCCACAAATCTCGAAGGCCAGTGGCTTCTCGAAATCCTCGGCCGTCCAGCCGAGCAGAGTGCTCCAGCACTCCCGCCTACCCGACTTCTCACCAACGGCCAGTGCAAAGGGAGACGCGTCAAACTCGCAGGTGAGGCAGGCCGGCGATAGCGGGGCCTGGAGTTTGCGGTCGTCGCGGTAGTGGTCGGCAAGGGCGGCAACGTAATCCTCGAAGGCGAGCGACCGGTCCCCAAGCGAATAGCGGTCGCAAAGCACCCGGTCGCACGCGATGTCGACGCTTACCGCCCGCATGATCGGCGCGGCGAGGTCTTCATCGTCCAGAGCCACGGCGGCGTCATCCATCGCGGCCGCGGCCTTCGCCGCCAGGCTGTCCGAAGGTGCCCGCCGACCCTTGTCGGGCAGAAACAAGAATGCCTTCACCGGTGTGCCGGGAAACGCCTTCGCGATGACATGCCTCTGGAACGCGACATCGCGCACGTACGACAACCAGCCGGCGGCAATACCGGACGCCGTCGTGAGGTCGCCGTCGTCTTCGGAATAGCTCTTCGACTTGACCTCGAAGAGCTCAATGCCGGCTGGCGTCTTGCGGAGAATGTCGGCCCGGATGAACAGGTCGCCGTGCCGGACGGCCGCCTCGAAGACAGTCACGTCGGGCAGGGCGAGGAGTTCGTTGGTCCGCCGGATCGCTTCATCGTTGTTGAGCGTATCGACGAGCGTGCCCCCCGGAAAATAGAGCCTTGCAAGCGCCCCGACGCGGTTGCCCTCGTGAGCCAGCGACTCCATCGTGGGATCGCTCTGCCACTCGTTCGCATACTCCCCCGACTTGCCCGTGTAGAAGAGCTTTGTCGGGCAGGTGCAGGCAGTCGCGAAGCGGGACTTGGTGAGGTAGCGGGGCTTCGCATGCGGAGGCAAGAACCAGTGGCGCAGCTGCTCGATGCCACCGGCTGCTGGCGCGGTCGCAACGGCGCAGATCGCGAGCGATACCCCCGACGATGGTGCAGCCGCCGCGTCATACACCGACTTACCACCTTGCAGGGATCCCTCGATCTCGATCCGCACGCCCTCGCAGAGCTCCTCGAGATCGCGAAGCGTTGCCATGGCCCGATCGAGGCCTGCGGTGCGGACCGCAGCTCCTGGCACGCGGAGCGAGTCGCCGAGAGATTCAAGTTCCGCGACTGCCTGCTCGAGATCCGCCCGTACGACCGCGCGGCACTGCGGATCTCGGCGCAATTGGTCGAGCTGCGGCACGAGCTCCGCCCGTAGACCGTCGATCGCCGCTGCAAAATCCACGGCAAACGCACTGCCCTGCCGGGAGATGACCGAGTTCGACGAACTCGACGACAACTCGCCATCGAGTTCGTCGTTCTCCTCGGCAAAGAATTGAATCGCTGCGTCGGCTGCCGCGACGAAGCCCGACAGCCGCCGAAGGCAATATCGTTGCCGGTGATACGAGCCTGCCTGGGCGACATCGTTGGCCGACGCCGACGCCGCTCCCTGAAGTGCCTTCATCAGCGTGTCGTGCGGTACGGCCAGGGCGAGGCCTTCGGCCGTCGTGAACTTGGCCACGGTCACGCCAAGAACTTCGCCGGTGGCAGCGTCGAGGACCGGGCCGCCGGAGTTGCCGGGATTGAGGGTTGTGCTCAAAGACCAACGCCTTGGGCTCGAATCATCGACGTACACGGGCCCCAGCCGGCCGTCCGTCACGACGTTCTCGAGCCGCTCCCCGCTGCTGCCCACACCGGGACTACCGATCACGACGATCCGGTGGCCGTTTTGATGGTCGAACCGATCGCAGAGGCCCAGCGGCGCGATGCGCGGGTCGATCGCGAGAAACGCAAGATCATGCTGCGGATCCTCCGCGACGAGCTTGACTCGATGCGCGGTCGGTGCGTGCGAGGCATGATCGAAAAACAAGGCCTCGATATTTTCTGGGTCTTCGTCGGCCACCACGTGGTAGTTGGTGACAAGGAGCCCGGGCAATGCCACGAATCCGGAGCCGTGCCCACCCCGGCAGGCGATGACCGCCACCGACCGCAGCGCATCGCGGATCGGATCGCCCGACGGTGCGGGCCCGGGATTGGCAGGCGGCGTGTCCGGTGCTCGCTGCGGAGCGACGCCTGGGAGCGGGGGCGGCACCAAGTCGTTCGCCGCGGCACCCGCCGCGCGGAGCGGCAAAACGGGCGGTAGCGGCGGCGGCGCGGCGACTCCGGCGGCAATCGGCGAGGCTGGCGACGGCGGCGGCGGGGTGCGGCTCGGGGGAGCGGCGAGTTGCGGATCTTCGTCGAGCTGAAGCTGCGCGACCTGCACCACATGCACGGGTACGAGGTCGATCTCGATAACCTGTCCAAACCGCAAAGGAATCAGGCATGCGCCCGTCACACGTTCGCCATCGACGACAATGTTGGCGCGGCCGCCCGAATGAAGCCAGAACATGCGTCCGGCGTAGAGGAGCCGCAGATCGCCGGCGAGGGAGCCCGGAAGATGCGGCAAGACGATCGTGCTGTCTTTTGCGGACCGACCGATCATGGCGTGGCGGTAGAGGAACACATATTCCTCATCGGGCAGGTTGTTGAGCCGCCGAATGCGGGCCGCCTCGATGCCGCATCCCTTGGACACCTGCCAGAGCCGCGACGGCTGTTCACCCGTCGTCTCAAAGCAGACGTCGTCCCACTCGAGATCGGAGCGGAAGTCAGGGTCGGCGGGATCACGGCCGAAGATGGTCAGTTCCATTTCCAGCCACAGTGCCGCCGACAATGGCGACGGCAGGTCGAGATGCCGCCCGCCGTGGGCGTCGAGGTGCGTGAAAAGCCGCTCGCCCTTCACGGGATCGCAGTCCACATCGACCCCCTTGGTGGACTTATCATCGACCAGCACGAGGCCGTCGTCGGTGAGATCAAGAGCCATATGTGTCCGCGAGATCGCGCGGCTGCCCTCGTCGTGCTCAGTTGAACGCGGCAGGAACCGCAGGCAGATGTCGTTTTCGGTCCGCCGCTGCCGCCCAAACGTGGCCCGCTTTTTGGCGAATACGTGAATCCGTCGGCCGCCGCAGACCAGCGTGAGCGCGTCGGTCTTGGAGGGCTGTGCAATCTCCACGAGCTTTGGCAGCCTGCCCTGGATGTCGCGATTAACCTTCAGTTCATACTCGAAGACGACCGGTTTCGCGGGTGCTGCGGCAGGATCCTGGGCCTGCGAAAAATTCTGCAAGTTGATGATGCTCTTGTCGTCACCCTTGAGGACGACGCGGCTGAATGACCGTAGGTCGTGCCCGGCGAGATTCACAACCGACTGGCCGTCGCCGTCAATGACGAGCTCCCGCTGCCCACTCGAGGCGTCAGGAATGTTGAGTCGGATCCGCGCCTGCAGGAACCGCGGCTGGCCGGCTTCGGCGTGCGGAAACGAGACCGCCACGTCGATCACGTAGAGCCCTGGACGGGCTTCGAGGCCATTTGTCAGGAGGCTGAAGGGTACGTAGAAAGACCAGAGCCCTGCCTCCTCCGTTCGCACCTGCCGCAAGGGATCAGTGGGGTTGTTGTCGAGGCTGCGATCGACGTCCACTTTCACTGTTGGACGGCCCGACATCCCTGTCGCGATCAGGCTGAAATGAGGGCGGGCGGTGCGGCCAACCTGCGGAAGCTCGCCCCAGTCGACAAGCAGTCGCGGCCTGTGGCGACTGGCGAGAATCTGGTCGAGAGCAGCCTCGAGGTCCCGTCGTTGCAATGCAGCAAGCGCGGGCTCCGCGAGCACCGCCTCTCGGATCACGTTGTTGGCAGTGTCGCCACTGAAACGGGCATCGATGAACTGCCCGAGTTGAACGCAAAGCGCGGCAAGCGAATCTGGCGTGCTCAAACGAGCCTCCTCTGCTCCGATCGGAGATCGGTTAGGCCCGCGGCGGGGGTGGAGGCACCGTCGTCAGAATCCCCTCGAGGTCGACACATTCAGACAAGGCGATCCAGCCCGCCATACCCGCCTTCCAAACGAGCGCGTCGGCGGCCAGTTGGCCCCGCTGGATCATGGCCTGAACCTGCTGAACGCTGTGGGGCCCCGACTGCCCTCCACCGGCGGCCACGTGCCATTCTGCTCCGGTGGTAGCGAGCGCTGGGGGAGCTGCTGGTGAAGCGGGCGGCCTCGCGGGCGTGTGTGCCGCTGCCAGACCACCGATCATCTGGGCGACGGCATCCTGCTGGCCCTTGAGCGCCTGCTGGAAGACATTGGCGATCGTATCGGCCTTCGACTTTTCGGCCTCACTGAGCTTTTCATAGAGCCGCAGACGCTCCTCGTTGAGAGCCTGCTGATCGGTGCGGCCGGCCATCTGCACATCCGCCTGCGACCTGGCCTCCTGCATCTTGAGTTCGGCGAGCGCCCGGGCGTTGTCAACAGGGCCTGCGGCGATAAGGGCCTCGGCCGAAAGCGTGCCCATGGTCTTGAGCTTCTCGAGCTCATGGTTCTGGGCCCGCGATTCGGCCTGGCCCTTGAGGTCGGCCTCCAACTGCACCTGCCGTGCGTGGCCGTCGAAGTTCATGTCCTGAACCCGCTTGAGCTTATCGAGCTGCGCGTCGGATTCGCGGCCACCCATCTCGAGCTCAAACTCTCGCCGCTGCCGCTCGGCAATGATTCGGTGTGCCTCAATCTGGGCGGCGGCTTCGGCCTCCAGAATCCCGACACGCCGCATCCGCTCGGCTTCTTTGATGGCCAGCTCCGTGCGGATTGACTCCTCACGCTGTTGGTGCAGGAGCCGCTCCCAGGAGCCGTCCTGCTTTTGGCGACGGGCCTCGCGAATGCGTTCCCACTTGGCCGCAAGGTCTTTCCTGCGTTCGTCCCGCTGCTTCTCGGCCAGCTCAATCCCACGGGCAATTTCGTTCCGCCACTGGGCGTTCTCAACTGAGTTGGTTGCTTCAGCGAGCTCCAAGTCGTTTTTGCGGGATGCCATCTCCAAGGTATGGCCCACGCTCGCCCGCAGCTGGTCGATCTCCTGCTGGCGGTTGATGTCGAGCACCTCGACGATGTGGGATCGCACCGCCTCTCGGTCGTCCTTACGCTGGTCGAAGCCCTCGGCGAGCTGGTCGAGCTCTTCCTTCCGCAGGAGGCGGGCCTTGTCCACGCCCGCGATCAGGGTCTTGAGCTCCTCCTCGCTCCGGGCCTGATCGAACTGATCGGAGATGGCAATGTCGCGAAGTTTTTCGCGGAGGCTGATTCGGTCGGTAAGGATGCCGACATCGTCACCAAGCCGCTTGTTAACGAGCCGCTCGCCGGCGACCTCAACGTTGTTTTCCTTGACCTTTTCCCAGTGCTTCTCCATGCCGGAAGGCTGCATGAGCATGCCCTCCACGCTGAACACCTTGAGCCCGTAGCGGCGAAATGCTGGCGCGATCGCATCTACGACCTGTTGTGCCACTTTGCTGGCTATCGCCGGGCCCCGCAGATCGTCGACCTTGAGCTGCGCGGTCGCCACCCAGGCTTCCTGCTTGACCGCGGGCGTGAGCCGCTCGGCCAACTCCTTGACAGGATATTCCTTGCGGGGGCCCATCAGGTTGTTCATGAACAGGACGGGATCTTCGATCTGCACACCAACATCGATCCGCATGTCGATCGGCACATCGTCGGCGCTGACGAAGCCATCGCAATGGACCGGCAGCCTGACAACATCCGACCGCGTAAGTAGGACGGTCGCCTGGCCCTTTCGCCAAAACTGTAACTTGTCGCGGAAGTCATGAAACGTGAACTCCCCGGCGGGAATTTCACCGAGGAAGCGGCCGTCGACCATCGCGCAGGCTCGGGTGCCCGGCTCGATGATGATGCTGTTGGTGAGCCAGCCGCGAGGGATGTCGTTGTCTTCGAGTGACAAGGTCCGGGCGAAGATGTCGGCCGGCGCTCCCCAGCGGATGTTTTTCTGTGCGTCTGCCATCTCATCG
>JBIIFB010000258.1:0-3761 GCA_044237545.1 Pirellulales bacterium | reverse complement strand
GCCTCGTCCCCTCGAATCTCTTCTCACTCATGGATCGCGTGGATCGCATGGATGAAGCTCCGCGGCAAAAATCTAACGCCTTTGGGGGGAAGGGGTCAACGGCCTACGGGCCCCCGGGACTTCAGGCCGGCGAGTATGGCCCACGCCGATCAGCGCCAGTTGGCCACGAAGGCAACGGTTCCCAGCGAGAGGATCAGCCCGATGGCGACGAGCACGGCCAGCAGGATGGCGATGCTGCGGCCCGCCCAAAGATCCTCCCGGATCATCTCGGTGCGGTCTGCCTTGTCGAACGAGGCATTCCAGACCGGGAAGGTCTGTTCGTCGTAGACCCAGCGGGTCCGTTCCTCGAGGTTTTTTTCGCTCATGATGCTGCGGGGGGTTCGTGCCTCTGCCTATGATGCTCGGATGACAGATGAAATCTACCCCGCCGACTCCAGTGATGCCAGCGGTTGTGAAAACCCTCCGCCCCCCGCAGAGGTGTCGATGCAGCCCCTTTCCATCATCCCCACGCCCCCCCACGATCCGGCACCTGTGTCGGCGGCACCCGCTCTGGAAGCCACTTTAGAAGACGCCACATCGGAAAGAGTTCCCGCGGCTCTTCCCGGCCTGCCCCACCTGCTCGAGACCGACGGCACGCTGACTGGGTGGCTCGAACAACGAAACCAGCCGGCATGGCGGGCGAAGGCGATCCGCCGCTGGTTGTTTGGCCGCCGGGCGGCATCCTGCGCCGACATGACCGACCTCCCGAAGGACCTGCGGACGCAATTGGAGAACGGTTTCCAGATCTGGACGACGTCGATCGCGAAACACTCCAAGGCCGACGACGGCACCGAAAAACTGCTCCTCGAACTGCACGACCGGCAGCGTATCGAGTGCGTGCTGCTCCGGGATGGCGACCGTCGCACCGTCTGCATCAGTTCGCAGGTGGGCTGCGCGATGGGTTGCGTGTTCTGCGCGAGCGGAATCGACGGCGTGATCCGCAACCTCACCACCGGTGAAATCCTGGAGCAGCTGCTTCGGCTGCAGCATCTGCTTCCCGCCGAGGAGCGACTCAGCCACATCGTGGTGATGGGAATGGGCGAGCCGCTGGCAAACCTCGACCGCCTCCTCCCGGCCCTGGCCACTGCGCAGGATCCAGAAGGCTTCGGCATCTCGCAGCGGCGGATCACCGTCTCGACGGTCGGCCTGCCCAAGGCCATCGACCGCCTAACCGAGGAAAATCCCGGCTACCATCTGGCCGTCTCGCTCCATGCCGCCGACGATGCTCTGCGGACGAGGCTCGTGCCGGTGAACAAGTCGATCGGTCTGGCCGATGTGATGGCGGCCGCCGACCGCTACTGGGAGGCGTCGGGCAGGCGGCTGACGTTTGAGTATGTGCTTCTGGGCAGCGTGAACGATTCGCCCGAGGATGCCAAACGCCTCGTCCGCCTGATCGGCCGTCGGGCAGCGCTCGTCAATGTGATCCCCTACAACACCGTGGCCGGCCTGCCGTGGCGGGAGCCGACGCAGGGTTCCCAGGAGCGGTTTCTCGACGTGCTCCGCATGGCGGGCGTCAATGTGCAGGTCCGCCGCCGAAAGGGTGCCCGGATCGACGCCGCCTGCGGCCAACTCCGCCGCTTGGCCGCGCAGGCGACGTAATGCCTGCGGTTTAGGCGGTGCGCGAGAGGCGGTGCGTGAGAGGCGGGGGCATTCGTGCGGGCTGTCAGCTCGGACGGCGGATCTTTACGGCCACGTGTTCCGGACACGTATTACGGACAAGTTGAAAACTTGCCGCCACGGGGGGAGGGAGGGAAGAAGAGGACGGAGCCGGGATCGGCTGAAGCTCGACGAGCGTCGGGATTTCGCCCTCACGACGGCCGCAGAGACTTCCAGCCCCATGGGCGAAATTCCTCGCGAAGGAGACTTCTGCCGGCCCGGCGGCATCCAACAGACGTCGTTAAAAAACAGCGGCGGCTCTTTACCGACACGTATTACGGACAAGTTGAAAACTTGCCGCCACGGGTAGAGGGAAGAAGAGGGCGGAGCCGGGATCGGCTGAAGCTCGACGAGCGTCGGGATTTCGCCCTCACAGCGGCCGCAGAGACTTCCAGCCCCATGGGCGAAATTCCTCGCGAAGGAGACTTCTGCCGGCCCGGCGGCATCCAACAGACGGCGTTGAAAAACAGCGGCTGCTCTTTACGAACACGTGTTCCAGACACGTATTACGGACAAGTTGAAAACTTGCCGCCACGCGGGAGGGAGGGGACGGAGCCGGGATCGGCTGAAGCTCGCTCCCGAACAATTACTACTGCAGCCAGCCGAGCAGCAGCACACCCGCCAATACGATGCCGAGCATGCCGCCGAGCCATACGGTCCAGTGCACAGTGGCCAGACGGATCGCTGCCGGATCCTCGTGGTGCGTGGCCGCGAAGATCAGGCTCGCCAGCGCCACCAGCGGCAGGCCGAAGAAAATTCCGGGCACCCTGCCGGCAAGTGACGCCAAGAGCGGTGCCAAGAGCGGTGCCTGAAAGAGTCCCTGAGCCAGCCAGGGGGAAACAGCCAGGAGTGTTAGTGTCGTCGTCGCCACCATGCGAGCGGGTTCTTTCGTTTGGGATGATGAGGTGTGCAGGATTGCCAGGCGAGTGTGCCGTCGAGATGAATCAGGGATTGGGATCCGCCGGTGCCGAGGGGGCCGACGCGGCCGCTTCGGCGACGCGGCGTTTCTTTTCTTCCTCGGAGGGGCCGAGGGGGCCGGCCCAGGCGTCGTAGATCACCAGCAGATTGAGCATGCCGGCCAGCATCGTGTAGAGCGTGCCGATCTCGAAGAACTTGCCAAGTTGCCGGTGCCACTGCGCGAGTTGATCACGGCGAAACTGTTTCAGCGGCGGTTTGTCGAAGAAGTCATCGGGCTTGATGCCAGGGACATGACGGGCAAGCCGGTCGGCGTAGGTCCGGGAAACATACTGCCCGGGAGCGAGCGGCGGGGCCATAAAGCCGACGGGAAGGAGACCTCCCCCGAGCACAAACGGTTGCCGCAACGGCCCGAGCAACTGGGACGACTGCACGACCGCCGGCAACGCCACCAATCCCGCACCGGCCTGACAGACAAATGCCCAGCGGGTGTCACCGGGCTTCCAGGACGCATAGACGACCTTGCCGCCGCCCAGCCAGAGCCCGACCACGAACGTGGTCAGGATGGCCGCCATGAAGAGGCCGCCCTTGGTCGTGCGGCCCTGATAAAATTGGCCCAGGCCGGGCACCGCCCACGAGAGCACCGCCGCGAGCGCCGGGCTGCGGAGGTCGATGGCAGAGCCGTCGTCGGGCGAGATCGCCACGATTCTCGACGGCTGCGGATCGGCAGTTCTGGCCACGCGTTTGCTTCCTCTGGACGTTCCCGTGCGTGCGTCACCGTGCGTCACGACCGAGTCCGGCATGCACCGGTTAGCCGGGCAGTGTACGCGACGGGGCGGGAACAAAGAAATGATCCGCGGCCGCAGATTTCGTCAAAGTGACACCCGTGCCAAGGCATCCTTGCTACGATCCGCAGACTCTGCCAGCCTTATGAGCCCCACCCGAACGATCCGCAAGAAGTTCTGCGGTCGACTGCAACAGAAACGCTATCCAGCTCTGCTCAGGCTCTGTGCTCAGCCCCACAGCTTGCGGACCACCCGCACTCGCGGCTCGAACGTCGCCGACTCGGCGGTGGTCTGTGGCTCGCCGTTGTCTCTCTCGGTGTCGAGCATCACGGCATCGAGGCTTTCTCTCGCAGCAGCCATCGAGAG
>JBIIFB010000012.1:0-35544 GCA_044237545.1 Pirellulales bacterium | reverse complement strand
GCCGCCGGTTGGGCCGATTCGCCAGCCACGGCCGCTGATTCGCCGGCGGTCCGCAGCACCAGGACTTTAGCGCCCTGGATATCGAGCAGTGAGCCGGAATGGGTCCCTAAGCCGGTGGAAAACGAAAACATCCGGGCATCCGCATCGGGCGGCATGACCGCGGCGGCGAAGGTGAGCACGTCTTCCGGGGCAAGCGGCTTGGTCTTCAGCGGCCGCATCTGATCGCCCACCTTCAGCATCGGCGCGTAGCCGCCCGAAAGCCGCACCTCCGTGGCACCATTGTCATGGGCCAACTGGAGCAGCCGCTCGATCTGGGCCTGCTGGGGAGATGTCGCCGTGCTCATGTTGGAACCACCCAAAGATTTGCCGAAAGCCCAAAACCGAAAGACCAAAACCGAAAGTCGAGTGCTGAAAATCAGGAGCGACAGGCCGCAGAAGGCGACATGCCGCGGAAAGGGGGCGCAGCTCTTTTTGCCGGCATCGCTTTCTTATTTTCCGCTCGGCTCGGGCCCCTGACAGCCGCCGACCAGACACTCCTATTATGCGCTCCCGTTGCGAAAAAGGGAAAGCATCAGCAGGGCGAGGGCGATGGTTTTTCCCAAAATGCCGGTCGGCGGCCGGGAAGCCGCGGAAGTGCCGGCCCAAACTCCGCCCGTCAACCGCCAGGGGCTGGCCGACGGCTCCGGAATTACCAACCGCCGGTGGGCCCGGTTTTTGTGGAAGTCTGGTATTCTGGAAAAAAGGACGGAAAAACCCCTCCGCGGCCCCAGCTCAATTTCACCCCGCCGGCCCCCGCCAAACGCCATGGATGTCGTCAACCACCGCGATACTGTCCCCTTCACCACGGTCGACGGATCGACCATCCGCGAATTGCTCGCCCATCGCAATTCGGCGATCCGGCAGCAGAGCCTCGCCGAGGCCCGGCTGGCTCCCGGGTGTGCGACCGTTCCGCACCACCATGCGGTGACCGAGGAGATCTACTACATCCTGACGGGCACCGCAGCGATGACTATGGGTGGCCACGCTGACACCGAAACCAGCGATACCGAGACCAGGGCCGTCGGCCCCGGCGACGCGATCGCCATCCCGCCCGGCATCCGCCACACCATCCGCAACACCGGCGACACGGAGCTGGTGTTCCTCTGCACCTGCGCCCCCGGCTACGAACATACCGACACCTTCCTCGACCCTCCGCCCTCCGCCAGCTAGCCATGCCAGCACCCGACGCATTTTCCAACATCTTGCTCTCTGAGGGGGTCATCAGCGCCGAGCAGCTCGCCGAGGCGATGCGTGTGTCGGGAGCGGCTGGCACCAAGGTGCATGACGAGGTCATGAAGCTCGGCTACGCCCCCGCCGACAAGGTGATGGGGGCCCTCGGCAAAGCCTTTCGGCTCAAGGTCGTCGATCTGACGGGCATCGCCGTGCCGCAGGAGGTGGTTGAACTGTTGCCGGAGAGCGTGGCCCGCGAAAACACGCTCTTTCCCCTGGCGGAGGAGGGCGGCGGCCTGAGGCTGGCCACCAGCGATCCCACCGACATGGAACTGCAGGAGAAGCTCCGCTTCATCCTCAACCGCGACGTCGAAATGAGTCTTGCCCCGCGGCATCAGATCGTCGAGGCGATCAACCGCCACTACGGCCTCTCCGACGGCGAGAGCGCCGACTCGATGCTCCAGGAGTTCACCGACACGGCGATCGACTTCACCGAGACGGCCGTCGAGCAGTCTGCTGCGGCCGCCGCCGAGGAGCAGTCGGACGCACCGGTGGTCAAGCTCTGCAGCCTGATCATCACCGAGGCGGTGCAGTTGCGGGCCAGCGACATCCACATCGAGCCCTTCGAAGACCGCATCCGGATCCGCTACCGCATCGACGGCCGCCTCGTCGAACGCGACAATCCGCCGCGGCGGCTGCTCGGTGCCATCCTCTCCCGAATCAAGATTCTTTCGAAACTCGACATCGCCGAACGCCGCCGCCCCCAGGACGGCCGGATCAAGCTCACCGCCGACGGCAAAGACTACGACCTGCGGGTGAGCGTGTTGCCGACCAATCACGGGCAGTCGGTCGTGATGCGGGTGCTCGACAAAGACAACATCCGCGTCGGCATCCGGCAGCTCGGGCTTTCCGAGCAGGACTTCCGGCAGTTTAAAACCCTGATCCGTCGGCCCAACGGCATCATCCTCGTCACCGGCCCGACGGGCTCGGGCAAGACGACCACGCTCTACGCATCGCTCAACGAGCTCAACCGGCCCGACACGAAGATCATCACCGCCGAAGATCCCGTCGAGTATTACCTGGCGGGCATCAACCAGGTGGAGATCAAGCACCAGATCGGCCTCGACTTCGCCCGCGTTATCCGCGCCATGCTGCGGCAGGCGCCCAACGTGATCCTGGTCGGCGAGATGCGGGACACGGAAACGGCACAGATGGGGATCCAGGCATCGCTCACGGGGCATCTCGTGTTTAGCACGCTCCACACCAACGACGCCCCCGGCGCCGTCACCCGCATGATCGACATGGGTGTGCCGGCTTATCTGGTCGCCTCGAGTGTGGTGGCGGTGCTTGCCCAACGGCTTGTGCGGGTGATCTGCCCGAAGTGCAAGCAGCCCCACCAACCGCTCGACACGCAGCTCGAAGAGGCTGGCATCACGCCGGAGATGGCCAAGACCGCCACCTTCATGAAGGGCCGCGGCTGTGTCAATTGCCAGAAGTCGGGCTACAAGGGACGGCTTGGCATCTTCGAACTGATGGTGATGAACAACAAGATCCGCGAGCTGGCCTTCCAGGGGGCGGCCACGCAGGACATCCGCCGCGCAGCGGTGGCCTCGGGCATGAGCGTGATGTTTGAGGACGGCGTGCAGAAGGCGATGCGAGGCATCACCTCACTGGAAGAAGTCTTCCGGGTCTCGAAGAAGGCCGAATAGTGGCGGCAAGTTTGTAACTTGTCCGTGGCCCTGGGAACCGGTTTCCGCAAGTTAAAAACTCGCGGCCACAATTCAAAACCTTCGCCCCCCGTGGCGGCAAGTTTTCAACTTGTCCGTGGCCCTGGGAACCGGATTCCGCAAGTTAAAAACTCGCGGCCACAATTCAAAAAACCTGGCCACGCCCACCGTGGCCTCTGCCCCCCGTGGCGGCAAGTTTTCAACTTGTCCGTGGCCCTGGGAGCCGGTTTCCGCAAGTTAAAAACTCGCGGCCACAATTCAAAACCTTCGCCCCCCGTGGCGGCAAGTTTTCAACTTGTCCGTGGCCCTGGGAGCCGGATTCCGCAAGTTAAAAACTCGCGGCCACACTTCAAAAAACCCGGCCCCCCGTGGCGGCAAGTTTTCAACTTGTCCGTGGCCCTGGGAGCCGGATTCCGCAAGTTAAAAACTCGCGGCCACAATTCACTCGCGGCCACAATTCACAAACCCCGGCCACGTCCACCGTGGCCCCTGCTCCCCGTGGCGGCAAGTTTTCAACTTGTCCGTGGCCCCCCGGAGCCGAGTTCACGTGCGATGCCAGAAGTGAAGCACCGCTGGGGGCACCTCACGGGTATCCCACGAACCGGTCTCCGGCAACAACGCCGGATCAAACGACGTGTCGGCCTCGACCACCATCGTGCTCCCCACGGGCGCCGCCCGCATCATCACCTCGATCAACGACCGGAGCTCTTCCCAGCGTTCGCTGAAAAACGACCATGGCGGCGATACGAACACCACCCAGGGAATGTCCGCCGGCAGGGGCGGCAGCCGCTTCGCCCACAGCAACACGTCGCCCGGCCGCACGTCCACCCGGTCTTCGAGTCCCAAGGCCCGCACCGAACGCCGCAAGACGTCGGCCGTCGGAAAATGCATCTCCGCCAGCACCCCCCGAACCGCCCCGCGGCTGACAGCCTCGAAGCCCAACGCCCCCGTGCCGGCGAAGAGATCGATCGCCACGGTGCCCTTGACGTCGATTCCCAGCAGGTTGAACAGGCTCTCACGCACCCGGTCTTTCATCGGCCTGGTGCGGGCGGCCGGGGTGAATTCAAGTGACCGCCTGCGGAGCTCACCGCCGATGATCCGCGGCGGGCTTGTGGCTTCGTCATCCCCCGTGGGAGGAGGAGACCGGTCGGGATTGCGTCGCTGACGGGGCATGGTGGAGGATTCCGTGGAACCGGCGAAACGTGTTATCGTACCCTGAGATGGGTGTGGTTTCTTGAGAAGGAGATACGTCGATGCTTCTGGGATGCATGCGGGCGGCAGGTGCTGCGTGGGTGGTGGCGGTAACAAGCGTCTGCCTGGCACAGGTGCCGGCGGTCGAAAGCCAGACCCCCGATCCGGCGACAGCCAAGGCGGAATTCGAGGCGGCCCGCAAGCAGGAAAAGGACCTGATCACCGAACTCACGCTCCTGCAGGCTGAATTTCAACAGCCGGCCGCCGACAAGAAGGCGGTGGCCGCGAAGTTTGAGTCGGCCCGCGACAGGATTCCGGCCACGAAGGATCGCCTGGAGGCAGCGGCCTTCGCGATGGCACTGGCCGACTCCACAAACGCCTCGGCCCGCGAACTCTGCGGCCTGGTCATCGCCTCCCGGCTGCAGGTGGACGACGCCACGGAGGCGCTCAGGCTCGCCACGCTTCTCGACAAGGCCGGCGCCGCCGACGGCAAGGTCGACATGATGGCCGCGGCCGCAGCGATGGTGCTCTCGCAACTCGACGAAGCCGCCACTTGGCTCACGAAGGCGGAGAGCAACGGCATTCAAAAGCCGAAGGTTGCCGAACTGCGGGCCAGCATTGAAGACGAACGCCCCAAGGTGGAGGCCGAAATGGCGAAGCGGAAGGCCGACGCCGCCGCAAACGACCGTCCGCGGGTGACGATCACCACCTCGAAAGGCGACATCGTGGTGGAACTCTTTGAAGACGACGCTCCCAACACGGTGGCCAACTTTGTCAGCCTCGTGGAGAAGGGCTTCTACGACGGCACGCCCTTCCATCGCGTCATCGCCGGCTTCATGGCCCAGGGGGGCGATCCGACCGGCACCGGCTCCGGTGGGCCCGGCCATGCCATCGAATGCGAGTGCGAGCTGCCCACCGCCCGCAAGCATTTTCTCGGCTCGCTCTCGATGGCCCATGCCGGAAAAAATACCGGCGGCTCGCAGTTTTTCCTGACCTTCCGCCCGACCGAGCACCTCGATGGCCGTCACACGGTGTTTGGCCGCGTGGTCGAGGGCTTCGAGGTGCTCCCGAAACTGGCCCGCACGCAGGTTGAAGACAAGCCCGTCGATGGCGTGACGCCCGACACGATCGTGAAGGCCACGATGCTCCGAAAGCGGGACCATGCCTATACTCCCAAGACACTCCCCAATCCGCGGCAGTAGTCCGCGGCAGGCGTCTGTTCAACAAACAAACACGAGGGTGCGTTATGTGTGACACAAGAGTGCGGTTGACGCTCGTGCCGGCGGTCGTGATCGCCGGAGTTCTTCTGATGGCCACCGGCACCGCCGCCGAGCCGGCCGCCCCAGCCCCCACCAAAGGACCCGCCGCCGTGACGACCGATCCCGCCGACCCGGATTCGCAGGGCCCCGCTGATCCCCTCAGACTGCCCGACGACCAGGTGCTAAAGACCGACAAGGAATGGCAGCAACGGCTCACCCCGGAGCAGTTTCAGGTGGCGCGGAAGAAGGGGACCGAGCGGGCCTTTACCGGCAAATATTGGAACACAAAGACCCCCGGCACCTATCGCTGCATCTGCTGCGGCGAGCCGTTGTTTCGTTCTGGCGAGAAGTTCGACAGTGGGTGTGGGTGGCCGAGCTTTAACGCCCCAATCGACGGCGTGAAGGGCACGACGATCGCCGAGCACGTCGACACGTCGGCGTTTATGCGGCGGACGGAAGTCACCTGTAGGCGGTGTGGTGCCCATCTGGGGCACGTCTTCAACGATGGGCCGCCCCCGACGGGCCTGAGGTATTGCATCAACTCAGCGTCGATCCAACTCGAACCGCAGAAATAGCACCGCCGGTGTTCTGCCACGTGGCCGCGAGGGGGTTTGTGCCCCGTGGCCGCGAGGGGTTTTTGTTCCTCGTGGCCGCGAGTTTTTTGCCCCCCGTGGCCGCGAGTTTTTAACTTGCGGAATCCTCTCCTGGGACACGGACAAGTTAAAAACTTGCCGCCACGGGGGAGAGGGAACCGTGTCGTGGAGGGGTTTTTGCCCCCCAGTGGACGCGAGGATTTTTATTCCTCGTGGCCGCGAGTTTTTAACTTGCGGAATCCGCTCCTGGGACACGGACAAGTTACAAACTTGCCGCCACGGGGGGAGAGAGAGGGAAACGGGAGCCGCTTGACACTCCTCGCTCGGGTGGTGTATATTTGTTCACATGCCGTCACCAGAAACATCCGAGCGATTTCGCCGCCGCGATCTTCCCCACTGGGATCTTCAGGGGGCGACCTACTTCGTCACGAATTGCCTCGCCGGCAGCATCCCCGCGCTCGGACGCCTCCCCATCAAAGCGGAAACTGCACGCTCACAGACCCAGCCCCGGTCCGGAAACTCTCGTCACACATCTTCGGCCTCGACAGACTTCGTCGCACGTGAACGACTGCTCGACGCCGCTATCGGCGTTCGCTGGCTCGAAAACCCAAACGTGGCGGCCGCAGTGCGGGAGTCCATGCTCTACTTCGCTGGAACCCGCTACGACCTGCTGGGGTATGTCATCATGCCAAACCATGTTCACTGGGTCTTCAGCCCCCTGGCGACATGGACCGAGCATGCTGGGTCACGCCCGGTGCGGGAAATTATCTTGCATTCATTCTGTCGCCAGACCGCGCGGATCTGTAATCGAATACTTGGGCGGACGGGGCGTTTCTGGCAGCATGAATCGTATGACCGGGTTGTCAGGGATGAGGCTGAACTCCAGCGGATCATCGACTACATCGAACGCAATCCAGTGAAGGCCGGTCTCTGTGACCGGCCGGAGCAATGGGAGTTTTCATCGGCGTGGCGAGGCGGCAGCGGGGAGGACGGGATGACAGGGGGACGGGGCGTGGAGGGGTGATTGTCCCCGTGGCAGCGAGGGTTTTTGCCCCCCGTGGCCGCGAGTTTTTAACTTGCGGAATCCGCTCCTGAGACACGGACAAGTTGAAAACTTGCCGCCACGAGGGGAGGGGAGACACGGACAAGTTACAAACTTGCCGCCACGCGAGCAGGGGACACGGACAAGTTAAAAACTTGCCGCCACGAGGGGAGGGGAGGCGGGGCGTGGAGGAGTGATTGTTTCCCGTGGCCGCGAGGGTTTTTGCCCCCGTGGCCGCGAGTTTTTAACTTGCGGAATCCGCTCCTGGGACACGGACAAGTTACAAACTTGCCGCCACGTGGAGAGGGGACACGGACAAGTTAAAAACTTGCCGCCACGTGAAGAGGGGACACGGACAAGTTACAAACTTGCCGCCACGTGGAGAGGGGAGACACGGACAAGTTGAAAGCTTGCCGCCACGGGGAGGGAGAGGGAACCTGGTCGATTAGGTCTGCGGGCCTAAGAGCCAGGCCAGAAGCCCCTTCTGGACGTGCATGCGGTTGCCCGCCTCCTCCACCACCACGCTCTGCGGCCCGTCGATCACGCCGTCGGTCACCTCTTCGCCCCGCCTCGCAGGCAGACAATGCATGAAGAGCGCATCCGGACAGTGCTTCATCAACGATTCGTTGACCTGATACGGACGTAAATCCGACAGCCGCTTCGCCCGCTCCTGCTCCTGCCCCATGCTCGTCCAGACGTCGGTATAGACCACCGCAGCCCCCTCGACCGCCGCCACGGGGTCGGTCGTCTCCTCCATCTCCGCATCCGGCAGGATGCTCTTCAGATGCTGCCGGAACGAAGCGTCGAAGTGATACGCCGGCGGTGCCGCCAGTACGAACCGCATCCCCAGTAGACCGCAGAGCACCGCCAACGATCGGGCCATGTTGTTGCCGTCACCGACGAAGGTCAACGTGTGGCCCGCCACACGCCCGACATGCCGCTTGAGCGTGTAGATGTCGGCCAGGGCCTGACACGGATGGCAGAAATCGGAAAGGCCGTTGATCACCGGCACACTCGACGCCGCCGCCAACTGCTCGATGGAAGCATGTGCCTTCGAACGGCAGACGATCACGTCGACGTATTCACTGAGCACCCGGCCAAAATCAGCGATGCTTTCCCGGGACGACGAAAAGCCGGCGTCTTCGCCCAGAAAAAGACTCGCCCCACCCAGATGCACCATCGCCGACTGAAAACTCACACGCGTCCGCAGACTCGGCTTCTCAAAGACCAGCGCCAACACCCGGCCCGGCAGGAGCGCATCACGGCGTCCGGCTTCGTATTTCTCCTCGAGATCGAGCGAGACCGCGAACACGGCCTCGATCTCGTGGGCGGACAAATCCTCGGGCACAACTAGATGTCGCATGAAACTGACGATACTTCGAAGGGACGGGGATGCGAAAAACACCACAAAAGGCCACGAACATCGCGGTCTTCAGGAACGCGATGCGACCTCGATGATCGCCTCCGACAGCCGGTCGCAGCCTTCGTTGACCTCGGCGGCAGAGAGCGTCATCGCCGGCAAGAGACGGATGACCCGGCCCTGCGTGCAGTTGACCAGCAGGTTTTTCTCAAGACACGCCTCCACGACCGCCGCACCATCGATCGACAACTCGATGCCGATCATCATGCCAAACACCCGTACGTCGACGACCGCATCGCAGCGGGACTGAAGCTCCTCGAACCGCTCGCGAAAGATGGCGGCCGTGCGCTCGACATGGTCAAGCAGGTGCTCCCGCTCGATCATCTCGATCGCCGCGATGCCGGCAGCAGCTGCAATCGGATTGCCGCCGAACGTGGCGGCATGCATCCCGGGCCGCAGATGCTTGGCGAGTTCGACGGTGGTGAGCATGGCCCCGCCGGCGATGCCGGCACACAGGCTCTTGGCGAGCGTCATCACGTCGGGCGTGACCCCGAAGTGCTGGTATCCAAACCACTTGCCCGTCCGGCCACAGCCGCATTGCACCTCGTCAAACACCAGCAGCAGATCCCGCTCGTCGGCAATCCGCCGCAGCCCCTGAAGGAAGCCCGCCGGAGCCGGCACAACGCCCCCCTCGCCAAGGATCGGCTCAACGAGGATGCCGCCGGTGTGCTCGTCGACCAGTCTTTCGACCGCTTCGAGATCGCCATGCGGGGCATACTGGAAGCCGGCCACCATCGGCCCGAGGCCCTCGTGGTATTTCGGCTGCGCGGTCGCCGACACACTGCCCATGGTCCGTCCGTGGAAGCCCCCCTTGAACGTGATGATCTTGTAACGGGCACCGTCGGTGCGGAGCCTGACGAGCTTGATCGCGGCCTCGTTGGCCTCGGTGCCCGAGTTGCAGAAGAAGGCCTGGCCGCCGAACGACCGCTCGGAAAGTGCCTGCGCCCACGCCCCCTGCGGCTCGGTATACCAGGTGTTGGGCACGTGGATCAGCTTCGCCACCTGCTCCTGCACCGCCCGCACGACCGGCTCCGGGCAGTGACCGAGGAGGTTGCAGCCCCAGCCAGGAAACAGGTCGAGATACTCATTGCCCTCGGCATCCCAGACCGTCGACCCGACGCCGCGGACGAGACAGACCGGAAACCGCCGGTAGTTGGGCACCACGTAACGGGTGAAGGTGTCGACGACAGCCTGCGTCTTGGCACCCAGCGAAGCGGGGGAAGCGTCGATCGTGGCCATGGAAGGCTCCAGAAATAGCGGGGATGACGGGAAGTTCGGGCGATGGGACAGGGGCAATACGCAGCGGACCCAAGCAGATGTTTGTGACTCGTTTTGTGACTAACGGCCGGACGCCGCCCCGGCCGGGATGCCGCGGGCAGAGAGGCCGACGGCGTCGTCGCGGACGAGTTCCGTGCCGACGCCGCTGGTGGTGTAGATCTCGAGCAGGAGGGAATGCCGCAGGCGACCGTCGATGATGTGAATCTTCTTCACACCCTGTTCGAGCGTGCTCAGGCAGCCCTCGATCTTCGGGATCATGCCCGAAGAAATCGTGCCGTCGTTGATCAGCTGGCGGGCCTCCGTGGCCGTGAGCGAATGGATCAGGCTCTCGGGATCGTTGACATCCCGCAACACGCCGGGAATGTCGCTGAGCACGACGAGCTTCTCGGCACCGATCGCCGCAGCCACCGCCGTGGCGGCCGTGTCGGCATTGACGTTGAGCTTGTCGCCCTCAGCGGTGACCGCCATCGATGGGATGACCGGCACCTGCCCGGCATAGGTGAGGTTGTCGATCGTGAGGCGGTCGACACGCGTGACTTCGCCCACGTGACCAAGATCGAGCGGCTCGCCATCCGGTCCCTCGAGGCTCAGCTTCTCACCGAAGAGGACGTTGGTCGAGAGGAAGTTGAGCGACATCGCCCGGCCACCGTATTCCTCGATCTTGGCCGTTAGATCGTGGTTGAGTTCGGTGGCGAGCACCTTCTCGACGATGTCGAGCGTGGCCTTGTCGGTGTAGCGACGGCCCTGCACAAACCTCGGCTCGATGCCCGCCTTGTCCATGGCACGGCTGATCGCCTTGCCACCGCCGTGCACGACGACGATCCTCATGCCGAGTGTCGACATGAAGACGATGTCGAGCAGAAGGTGCCGCAGGGAATCCGGGTGCTCGACGACACTCCCGCCGAGCTTGATGACGGTGGTGGTATCGCGAAACTTGCGAATCCATCCCAGGGCTTCGATCAGCGTGTCGGCCTTCTGGATGGCCTTCTGCTGCACTTTTGAAATGGCGGGACTACTGGGCACTGGGGAACCGTTCCTTGGTGGGGGCGGGAGCCGATGGGAAACATGTAATCTTACCAAGCCGGACCGAACTGGAAACGGCCGTTTTTGGGCCGGCGAAGCGGCCCCGCGACCGCGGCCGAAAGCGGCTGGGATCGGCAGCGCTCGACAGGGCTGGGCGGGCCTCGACAGGGCCGGGCGGGGCTCGGGCACCACGACGGCTCGCAATGGGAAGGCGGTTAGACTGGGGGCGTTGTGCCGCCAAGGACATAGCCCAAGGGCTCCGCTTCGCCATGAAAACTGCGCTGATTGTCGGCATCTCGGGCCAGGACGGGTCCTACCTCGCCCGCCTCCTGCTCGACAGGGGCTATGAGGTTCACGGCAGTTCGCGGAGCCCCGATGGGGCGGGGTGCGCCAACCTCGAACGGCTCGGAATCAGGAATGCCATCCGCCTGCATTCGATGATGCCCTCCGATTTCAGCAGCGTGCTGTCACTGCTCAAGCACGTGGCAGTGGAGGAAATCTACAACCTCTCCGGCCAGACATCCGTGGCTGCATCGTTCCGCCATCCGCTCGAGACCTTCGAGAGCATCGCGGTCGCGACCCTGAACCTGCTCGAATGCCTCCGGCTGCTCGGCAGGCCGACGCGTTTCTACAACGCCGGATCGGGGGAGGTGTTTGGCAACACGCCGACCCCCGCAAACGAGTCGACCCCCTTCAGCCCGCGCAGCCCTTACGGGATCGCCAAGGTGGCCGCCCACCATGCCGTGGCCAACTATCGGGAAGCCTACGGACTGCACGCCTGCACCGGCATCCTCTTCAACCACGAATCCCCGCTGCGGCCCCGGCACTTCGTGACGCAGAAGATCGCTTCGGCTGCCGTACGGATTGCGAATGGCTCTCAGGAGCGGTTGACCCTCGGCGCCCTCGACATCCACCGCGACTGGGGCTGGGCGCCGGAGTATGTCGATGCCATGTGGCGGATCGTGCGGCGGGAGCAGCCGGAGGATTTCGTGGTTGCCACGGGGCAGACTCACGCCCTGCGGGAATTCGTCGACCGGGCGTTCGCCGCCGTGAATCTCGACGCCCGCGACCACGTCGATACCGATCCGGCCCTCGTGCGGCCGACCGACATCACCTTCAGCGCGGCCGATCCCGCCAAGGCCCATGCCGTGCTCGGCTGGAGGGCGACGCATGATTTCGACAGGGTCGTCCGGAGCCTCGTCGAAGCAGCCGCACGGGATTCATGAGGACACTGCGAGACCACTGCGGCCAGCTGGGCTGCGTGTCTGAGCCAACTGGGCTGCGTGTCTCAGCCAGCGTGGCTGCGTGTTTCAGCCCGGGACGACTTCAGCGAACGTGCCGGACTGCACCACCCGGCCCTTCTCCAGCCGGTAGAGCAGGTCGCAATCAGATACGGTCGTGAGCCGGTGTGCGACGATGATCAGTGTCTTGGCGCCATGGAGCGCGTTGACGGCGGCCATCACCTCCCTCTCCGTCTCGGTATCGAGGGCGCTTGTCGCCTCGTCGAGCACGAGCACCTGCGGGTCGTGGTAGAGCGCCCGGGCGATGCCGATCCGCTGCCGTTGCCCGCCCGAAAGCCGCACGCCACGCTCGCCCACGAAGGTCTCGGCGGCCTTCGGCAGCCCGTAGACGAATTCGTCGAGTTGCGCGGCCCGCAGGGCGCGGCGGACGGCAGCGTCGTCGACCAGATTTTCAGGCACTCCAAACGCAACATTGCGGCGGATCGTGTCGTCGCAGAGATAGATCGACTGCGAGACGTAGCCGATGACATCCTGCCAGCCACGCAGGTTGGCCTGGATGTCTTCACCGTCGATCGTCACCCGGCCTGCCGTCGGTGGTAGCAACCCGAGGATGACGTCCACGAGTGTGCTCTTCCCCGCACCGCTGCCCCCCACCAATCCCACCGACGCCCCGTGGGGAATACGGATGCTGACATTGGTGAGAACGGTCTCATGACCGGCCGGGTAGCGGTAGGAGACGTCTTCGATGCTGATGCAATCGCGAAACCGCACCGGCACCGCGGGAGGAACGGCGGGCACCGAATGCTCCAGCGCCAGTTCGGCCTCGAGACTGTTGATCAAGGTTTCCGCAAACCGCAGCCTCTGCAGGGAGGCCGTCATGTGGTTGACGGAGGGGAGCAGCCGGTAGGCGACCGTGGCAAACAGGCCGAGCATCGGCAGCAAGGAGCGGGTCGGCGTGCCCTGCCAGACCATGACGGTCGTCAACAAGAGAAGCGACGCGACGGCCATCAGCTCAAACCACATTCTCGGCATCTGCTCCACCAGCGACTGCAGCGCTCCCATCTTGGCCACGCCGTCGGTATGGATGCGAAACTGTTCAAGAAACTCGGTCTCGCAGCCGCGGATCTTCACGTCTTTGGCGCCGCCCAGCCCCTGCTGCAGGTGCTTGAGAAACATCTCCGTGTGATGCTGGCGGCTCGCGCCCCAGCGGCGGGATCGCGTGCGGGCCACGCGGTTGAAGAGCCAGGCCGCCCCCCCGAGCATCCCCGCCACCACGAGGGCCCCGGCGGGCTCAAACCAGAGCAGGATCCCGACGAGTCCGACCAGCACCAAGAGCTCCGACACCGTCATGATCAAGACCGTGCAGATCTGGGAAAATTGCTGGGCATCGGTGATCGCCCGCACCAGTTCGGCGGAATTCCTCTGCAGGTGGAATGTCCAGGGCTGCGAAAGATAGATGGCAAACAGCCGGCGACTCGTGCTGGACTGGATGTCGGAAACAAACCGCGACTGCCAGTAGGCGACGAGCAGCAGAAATGCCGACTTCACGGCATAGACGCCGAGGAGCACAAGGAGCACAAGCAGCATCAACTGGTTGGACGACGGATTGCCCAGCCACTCGAGCCAGGGCCTGACTGACTGGGACGGAGTGCCGACGCTACCGGTCATGAAGGCCAGTGCGGGCACGACCAGCCCGATGCTGACCATCTCGAGCACCGTGCTGACGAGGATCAGTCCCAACAGCTCGATCGCCCCACGCCGTTGGCCCGGCAACAGAATCGACACTATTTTCCGGGCTGTGCTCATCTCGCCATCAATCGTAGTCGAAAATCGCCAGCCGACCCAATTGTGTGAGCCGCGGGTGTTGATGAGAATTGCCCGGGCACCACCGCTCTTCTCGGGACTTTTTCCAATGCCGGCACGCTCAAACCCCGAGTCGGAACGTCTTCTCACGGCGACCGACGACACGCACGGCTGGCGGCGCTGGGGGCCGTATCTCTCCGATCGAGCCTGGGGGACGGTCCGCGAGGACTATTCCGCCGACGGCGACGCCTGGAGGTATCTGCCGTATGCGCTCTCGCGGTCCAAAGCATACCGCTGGGGCGAGGACGGCATCGCAGGGATCTGCGACCGGTTCCAACAGCTCTGCTTTGCGCCGACATTCTGGAATGAACGTGATCCCCATCTCAAGGAACGGTTGTTCGGAGTCACCCCGTTTGAGGGAAACCACGGGGAGGACGTGAAGGAATATTACTTTCACGTGGACAACACCCCCACGCACTCCTTCATGAGCCTCCGCTACCGCTATCCCCAGCGGGCATTTCCCTACGACCAACTGGTGGCCGAGAACCAGCGGCGACGGGGCCAGGGGCCGGAATACGAACTGCTCGACACCGGGGTCTTCGCCGAAGAACGCTGGTTTGACATCCTCATCGAATACGCCAAGACCACCACGGAGGAAATCGCCATCCGGATCACGGCGGTCAACTGTGGGCCCGACCCCGCACCGTTGCACATGCTGCCGACGCTCTGGTTTCGCAACACCTGGTCATGGGGCCCGCAGCCGCAGCCGCAACCGGTGATCCATGCGCTCTCAGGCCAGAAGGGCCTGACAAAACATGCAGGCCTGAACTCGCACGCAGGCCTGACTCCACATGCAGGCCTGATATGCCTGGAAGCCGACGAGAGCGGCATGCAGAGCGATCCACGGATGCCGGCCGGCCACCGGCTCGGGCCGCGATGGCTGCTCGCCGCCGCCGATGCGGCCGACGTGCTGGCGACCGACAACGAGACGAATGGTCCGGTCGTCTACGGAGCGGGCCACGCCAGTCGCTCGCAGTTCACGAAGGATGCCTTTCACCGATTTCTCTGCCGTGGGGAACGAACCGCCGTGAATCCTGCATGCAGCGGTACGAAGGTGTGTATCCACCGTCGCTGGATGGTGCCGCCGGGCGGCGCGGCTGTCATGCACCTGCTCCTGACCGATCAGCCGCCCGGCGTGGCCGGCTCAGCCGAGCTGGCAGGCTCAGCCGGGCCCGGCAGCGGCCCGGAATTGGCGGCCTTCGTCGACGGCATACTCGCCACCCGGCAGATGGAGGCGGACCTGTTTCACGCCCAGATCGCGCCGCCCGATGCCACGGCCGACGAACGGCACGTGCAGCGGAGGGCGCTGGCCGGCCTGCTCTGGTCGAAGCAAAACTACATCTTCGACGTGGAGAAGTGGCTCGATGGCGACGATCCCGCGACGCCGCCCCCGGCATCGCGGAAGACGATCCGCAATCAACATTGGCGGCACCTCAATTCGCTGAGGGTGCTTTCCATGCCAGACAAGTGGGAATACCCCTGGTTCGCGGCCTGGGATCTCGCCTTTCAGTGCATCCCCTTCGCGCTCGTCGACACGCAGTTTGCCAAGGACCAGCTCTGGTTCCTGCTCTTCGAGCAGTTTCAGCATCCCAGCGGCCAGCTCCCCGCATACGAATGGGAATTCAATGATCTCAATCCGCCCGTGCATGCCTGGGCGGTCTGGCGGATCTACAACATGGAGAAGCGGCTGCACGGCCACAAGGACCGGGCGTGGCTGGAGCGTTGCTACCACAAGCTCCTGCTCACCTTCACCAGCTGGGTGAACAAGGTGGATAGCGAGGGGCACAATGTCTTCGAGGGCGGCTTTCTCGGCCTCGATAACATCAGCATCTTCGACCGCAGCGAACACGCCGACGACGGATCAACGCTCGAACAATCAGACGCGACCGGCTGGATGGGGATGTTTTGTCTGACGATGATGCGGATCTCCCTGGAACTCGCCCGTGAGAATGCGGTCTACGAAGGGATGGCCTCGAAGTTTCTGCAGCACTACGCCCACATCGCACACGCGATGAAGCACATGGGCGACCGCGACTACGCCCTCTTCGACGAGACAGACGGTTTCTTCTACGACGTGCTGCGGTATGCCGACGGCCGGTATCAGAAATTCAGGGTTCGCTCGCTGGTCGGCCTCATTCCCATGTTTGCCGTCGAGCGGCTTGAAGAGGCCTGGATCGCACCCTTCAAGGAGTTCTCCGCCAACCTGCATTGGTTTCTCACCAATCGGGCCGACATGGTATCGCAGGTGATCCAGCGGGTGCCGCAGACCGACGGCTCGACCACGCACCTGCTCACGATCATGAACTTCGCACAGCTGACACGACTGCTCGGGCGGTTGCACGATCCGGACGAGTTTCTGGCGCCGCACGGGGTGCGGTCGCTCTCCAAAAAACATCGGAGTGAGCCGTTCGTGCTCGACGGTAGGCGAGTGGGCTACGAGCCGGCCGAATCGGAGACGAAAATCAAGGGGGGCAACTCCAACTGGCGAGGACCGATCTGGTTTCCAACCACGTTTCTCATCGTCGAGTCGCTGCGGAAACTCGGCACGGCCTTCGGCCCGGACGTCTGTCTGGAAACGCCCGCATCGGCCGGCCGGCCGATCTCTTTTCGCGGGATGGCCACCGACATCGCCCGGCGACTGACGGGCATCTTCCTCGAGGATGACTCCGGCCACCGGCCCGTCTGGGGCGACTCGCCGCGGTTTCGCGACGACCCGCGTTGGCGTGACGAACTGCTCTTCTATGAATACTTCCACGGTGACACCGCCGCGGGACTCGGCGCAAGCCATCAGACGGGCTGGACGGCGCTGGTCGCCAATCTCATCGACGAATGGCGTTGATGGGGAGGGTTTCTGAAGATGCTTCGGGCTACACCCGCGAGCTGTGTCGAAGCCATCAAGCGCATGCAACTCACTGCGCGATATAAAAATAATAGGCGGCCAGACCGAATCCGGTGACGGCCACGCCGTGCCGCACGACCCGGGCCGGCAGCCGGCGGGCCACGTACGAGCCGGCGAAACTGCCCAGCACCGACGCCAGCGCCATAATCCCGGCATGCCGCCATGCGACATCCTGCGATCCCAGCAGGGAGCCCACCGCGAAGAGTGCTGCCGCCGCGCCGTTGATCGTCATGCCCAGGACATTCTTCACGGCATTCACCCGGTGGATGTCGCCAAGACCGAGCACTCCGAGCACCGCCAGCATCAGGATGCCGATCCCGGCGCCGAAGTAGCCACCATAGACCGCCACGACAAACTGCAGACCGCAGGCGAGCAGGAGCCGCGACGGGGCTGGAACTGTTTCGGCCGCCCGCGGGGCCGCCCAACCAAGCCGCGTCAGTTGGGGTTGCAGGGCGAAGAGGACCGCGGCGGAAAGAATCAGCCAGGGCACACAGGCGGTGAACCACTGCGGCGGAAGCACGAGCACCAGCACGGCTCCGAGCAACGCTCCGACCAGGCTCGGCACAACCAGCCAGACCGCCCACGGCGGCTGGCCGACGCGTTCCCCCCGATACGACCAGGCCGCCGCAATCGCACCTGGCCAGAGGCCGATCGTGCTTGTGGCATTTGCGATGACCAGCCGCGCAGGATCGGCTGGCAGCAGTGCGGCCAGCACGGGAAAGGTGAGGATCGTGCCTCCTCCGGCCACGGCATTCACGCCACCTGCCACAAAGGAGACAGCGGCCAGGGCAACGAAGCCGGGTAGTGGGCCGGCCATTGGGCCGAACAGTTGGCTGAAGAGTGGGCCGAGCGAGAAAAAATCGGTCATCGAATGGGGGTGGCCGGATGGGGAATGATGGAGCCTGACAGCATTTATTTGCCCCGCGGCATGGCTGGGTTGAGAGGCCCCTGCGGCTGTGGCGGCCTACCAGCAGCCGGTCCAGCAGCCGGCACGGGAACGCCAGCCGGCGGCGCTGGTTGTTGATTCGGCGGCGCTGGTTGTTGATTCGGCGGCGCTGGTTGTTGATTGGGCGGCGCTGGTTGTTGATTGGGCGGCGCTGGTTGCATCACAGGCTTGGCCGGCTGAATCGGACCGTTCGGTGGCGGATCCGTGTAGCGGCCTCCACCGCAATCGATAAGCAGATACCCCGCCCAGAGAAACGGATGCCGCGAGTCGGGCAGCACAGCCGCTGGCGACTGCTTCAGCCGTGGCTCGCGGCCCACGTCGGGCTGTTCGGCCGTGGCCGTCGCGACCGCACGCTGCCAACTCTCCGCGGCCGGGGGAACTTCTGCTTCGCCATCGCCGGGCTCGCGATCCCTGAGGAATTCCTCAACCAGATCGCCGCTCGTTTTGCCCCCCATCCTCCAGCGACTCACAAGCGCCGTGCGGCCACCCGCAGCCACCAGATCGGTGACTGCCAGAAAGATATCTTCGCCGGGCCGCGTGGGAAGCTTCGACAACCCGCCAGCCATGGCCGACTGAAACCCCGGCAGAATGATGCACCTCGGCCGCTTGCTAGGAGGCGAAAGCCAGTCGCCAAACGTCATGGCCGGCTTGCCACCCTGCATGGAGAGGAGCGGTCGCGTTGACACAGGGCCGTCTCCCGACAGTTCGTCAAAGACCACGAGCGTGTCGAGCAGCGACGCCACCAGTGGCATCGGAGCCGCCGGAGTCGGGGCGGGAAGGGCCACGGCACGGTCGAGTGAGCCGGTGAGCCTTGCTGCCAGTTCCTGGGCGACGACCGGCTTGTCGCCACGAAACAATCGGCCGGCATAGATGCCGACAGGGCCTCCAGTCTGCGGCGTCTCAAACCGGAGCACGGCCAGGCTTCGCGTCGGCGCATAGCGAATGCGGCAGACATCGCTGAGCCGGTTTGTGTCGGCCGGCGGCTGCTGGTCGGCGAGCTGCGGCGACGCGAGCGATTCTGTGGGCTCGGCCCGTGCCCCGGGCGGCCGCGGGCCCCCGGCGACCGGCCTCGCCGATCCGACCGGGAGCAGCTCAAACGGCAGATACCAGAGCATCCCGTCGGGCACGATCACCAGTTCGTCGATGCCCTCCGCCAAGACAACCTTCGAATTTTCAAACAGCAGCCGTTCGATCCGCGCGATCGGCGTCTGCCAGTCGCTCTCCTGCAGGCGCTCGGTCGTGACCGGGGCAATCGGATCGAACAGGCACAGGGCCCTGGCCAGGCTCGCCATCTCCTTGGCAACCGCCGCCGGCTGTCGCACCTGCCAGGTGGCGACGCGGTCGTGGGATTCAAGCGCGGCGAGCAGCCCGCCGGACGACCAGTGAAACGACAGGAGCAACTGCCTGGGAGCCAGGCGGCGACGTATCTCCGGCGCGGGCGTGAGCGGCGGCATGTCGAGCGGCGGCGCGTCCCGCCCTGCGGCGATCTTCGCGACGCCTTGTCGGCAACGCTCAGAGAGCGATTTGAAGTCGCGCCACGCCACCGGATCGCCAGGAGTCTGCGGCCGCTCGGGCGCGTCGTCCTGATCGTGCGGCGGCTCACCGGCGGCGGCAAGCAGACTCGCCGTGAGTGGCGTCCGCACGCGTGTCAGGGTGTCGAGGACGACGGCCAGATCCGGATGCCGTGCCAGCACCGCTGCCCGCCGTGCGGCATCGCCCCGGGGCAGGCGGTCGGGGTCGGAGCCGAGCAGACACTCGACGGCGATCCGGCGGCCACCGAGCGGCTGGCTGACCAACCAGCGACTGCGGGCCGCAGCCTCGGCTGCAGTGAGCGTGGCATCGCTGCCCCGGCGAGTGGCCGCAGCAAGCCAGGCCTCGAAGGCCTCGGTCCGCGGCGCACACAGCCTGGCCAGTGATCCGAGCGGATCGAGGGACGTCTCGCGTGGCGAAGGATCGCCCAGCAACTTTGAAAACAGAAGGTCTGCCTGCCGATCGGAAATGCCCCCGAAGCCGGCCATCAGCATTTCAACGAGCCGCGAGGCCTGAAAAAGCAGCGGTGTCCGCCGGCGGGCGATGGCGACGGCCTGTTCGAGTTCCCGATCGCCGACGGCCACGTCACCGGCGTCATAGGCGGTCAGCGCGGCGGCATAGGCCCGCTGCATGCCGACGAGCCCGCGGCCCGGATCACCCCGCATGAGACGGCCATCCATTTCGGCGAGCACACCCGCAGCCGCCTGCGCGTCGCCCGCGACGGCCAGTGCCTCCGCCTCGAAGCCCAGCAGCGTGGCCCGCAGCAAGGGAAGCGTGGTGCGTGACCAGTCCGCGCCGCCACGAATCGAAGGGGGAACACCCCGCGTGCCCATCGCCAGATGGGCTGTGGCGGCAAGCCGAAAGGCCTCTTCGAGCGCCCTCGCATCACCGTAGTCGGCGGCGGTGTAGGTGGCCTCCTCGAAGTATCGGGCGGCTGCTGCCGGTTGGTCGCCGTCGAGCGCGATACGGCCCAACACGATCAGCCCCCAGGACGAGAGCGAATGGTCGAATTGATTGCCGATCAGCAGGCCTCGCAGGAGCAGCGGCTGTGCCTGGTCTGCCTTGCCCTGCGACCAGAGCGCCGCCCCGAGGGCGATGTCGACCCAGGATTGCGAGTAGTGGTTTGGCGGAGCGGGCCGCCGCAACAGGGCCTTGGTGGCTTCGTCGATGGCGGCCCCTTCGCGGGCGAGTTCACCAAGGATCACGCCGCGGCGATAGATCGCGATGACGAGCGATCGCATGATCTCCTGCGGTCGGACGGGATAGTTGACCGGCGCCGCAAGCACGCCCCCCTTCTGCAAGACCTCCTGCGGATCGGCGCCCCCGAGCCGGATGGAGATCGTGCCGGGAATGCCTGCCGGGGATGTGTTGCGTTGGCTGCGTCCCCACGTGGCCACCCGTTGTTGCGCGAGGGGACGCGGCCCCTGCGGCGGAAACTGAACAGCCAGAAGCCAGTCGGCATGGGCCGCTGAAATCAGCAGGGCCTCGTCGTAGGCGGCGACCGCCTCGCGGAGGCTGCCGAGCTCGTAGTGGCACTCCCCGACAACGGCGGCGGTTGCGATCGAATCGATCCAGCGCTGCGTCCCGGCGCGGATCCCCCCCTGGTGTTCGCGGGAAGCGATCTCCAAGGCGCTGGTGAAATCGCCGGCGGCAAGCGCCGTGAGGGCGAGATCGAAGCCAGGCTTCGGCACCGTCTGCCCCCCCGCCATGCCGAATCCCTGTGGCAGCACAATCTGCGTCAGGCCCTCGCCAGCAGACACCACCACGAATATGGCCGCGACCATGGCCACGATCAGGGCCATGATCCAACGCCGATGCGGGGAAGTCGGGCTCATGAACGGTGTTGTAGCACGTTCCACCCACATGCTCGGTGGCAGCTTGGCAGGCGCGGTTGGCAAGCTGGGAGGGCCTGGCAACCTCGCCGGCGATCTGGGAACGCCCGACGTAGGGGTCGTAGCGGTTGTTCAAAGTTTACCGGTCGAATCGGTCGATAGAGATCCATGTCCAGCATGCCGATTCGTTTGCGGTTCCGACCTACCTTCCGATCCCTGCGGGGAAGAGACCCATGAGCACCACCCTCTTGCCTCCGTGCTGCCGTCGGATCGCCCTTCGGGCGGGCCTTCTCCTCCTCGCTGCTGGCGGGTTTTCCCTCACGGGCTGCCAGGTGGACGTCGGCGGGCAGACACTCCCCAGCGCCTACTACCTGCAGGACGATATTCAGTATTTCCCGGCCGGCCCCGAGTTCAAACTCTCGAAGGAAGCCGCCGCGCTGAAGGCCTACAAGAAGGAACTGGGCGACTGCCCGGACGGCTGCGGATGTAGTTCCTGCAAGTAACGGCCAGCAGGTTGACCTTTTGGGGCCTGCCGCTAGAATTCGCTCCCGTGGGCCAGGAACCCAAAACTGATCAAATTGATTTAGTTTTGTGGGTTTCTTGCCCAAAACAAGTGGAATTGCCTCCTCTGTGCTACGGTAGGGCCAAGACTGATCTCAGTCTTAGCCCGGTCTGGGCAAGTTTGGGCCGAGGCCTGCTCGGCGGGGGATTCCTGTGGAGCCTGGCAGACCGTGACTGTTGCGTATGAATACCTCCGCGGACCTGTTGATCGGCGAGTTCACCCGCACGCTCGACGACCGCTACCGCCTGTCGCTCCCCCCGGAGCTGGCGGGCCCGCTGACGGCATCCGGCTCTCGAATGGTGCTCGCCAAGGAGAGGGCGGGCTGTCTCTCGCTCTGGCCGGCGGCCATCTGGAAGCCGCGGATCGACGCGGCGGTCGATGTCGTGCGAAGCAAACTGCAGGCGGGCCTGCTCACGCAGAGGGTTGGGCAGCTTCAGGATCTGGGGCGACTGCTCTCCACCCGGCACAAGGCGGTCGCGCTGGCGGAACGCGGCAGGCTCGTGGTGCCGGAGGGTTTCCGAGAGTTTCTGGCGGTCGAGCCGGGAGCCGACCTGCTCGTGGTGGGCGCGGCGGTCTGCGTGGAACTCTGGCAACCGGCTGCCTGGACCGCATTCGTCACCGCAGAAATGCCGGAGTTTCGTCGCCGCATCGACGAGCTCACCGCCTGACCGACAGCCGACGCAAACGACTGACTGACATAACGACTGACTGACATCTGACGATTTTGGCCATGCCCGGGTGAGAGGAAACGTTTTTTTACCTGGCGGACTCATCCGGTCAGGAAACACGACGACCACGGAGCGGGCCCCACAGCACGGATGCTGCCAAGGGACCTCCCCCGGGCATGGCCTTTTTTTACCCGACCACGCTCGGGGCTTGTGTGCGGCGTAGGGGAACGCAGCCGCGTTCCCCATAAAAGCCCCCGGCGTAAGCCGGGGGATCGGATGCCACACCGGGCGCCACGTCAAACGTCGCGCCGATCCCATCGCTCACGCTCCGGGCTTCTATGACGGCTCCCATAAAAGCCCTTGGCGTAAGCCAGGGGATCGGATGCCACACAGGGCGCCACATCAAACGTCGCGCCGATCCCATCGCTCACGCTCCGGGCTTTTATGGGGCGTAGGGGATCGGATGCCAGAGGCAGCGCCACGCCAAACCATGTGCCGATCCCATCGCTCACGCTCCGGGCTTCTATGGGTCTTGCGGCAACGCATCCCCCCACGCTCCGGGCTTCGCTGTCATGGATGCGGCACTCCCGGATGCCGCTCACCGAGCGGATTCCCGCGGGCCGCCATCGGCCAACTCATGCGGACTCCTTCCAACGCCGACGCATATGCCGCCGTTGTCATCTCGAGCACCGTCCGCCCCACATACATGCCGGTCTCCGGTTCGCGGTCCTCCCCAATCGCGTCGATGAGGTCTGCGGCGGCCCGGCGTCCCCAGCCCAGCCGTTCGGCGGCACGGTCAACGTCACTCTGATTCACTGGTGCCGACGCCAAGCCCTCCGCACCGATCGGCTTCCACGGAAACTCCTTGTCGACCCGCCAGAGCGGCGATTCTCGGAGATAGGCATGCGGCACGTGATCCGGCCGGATGTGGATCGCGCCCTTTGTGCCCACGACCGTAAGTCCAAAGTTGGGCTGCTTGAGACCGGCATCGCGGACGCTGGCGAAATAGCCGATCGGCCCATCCGCCAGCCCATACATTGCTGTCACTGAATCACCAGCGATCAGGCCGATGCCCTCCGGACCGGCCAACGCATCGGCCCTCGTAATCGGCCGACCAACCTGCGAAATGCCAGCCTCGCACCACTGCGGTGCGCCCCCCAGATCAACCATCATGTCGAGGACGTGACAACCGAGCACCCACAGATCCTCGCCACCGCCCCTCGCGTCTTCCTTGCCGCGGCTGCGGAGTTCGAGCACCTTGCCGATGCGTCCCTCCTCGATCAGGTCGCGAGCAGCCGCGTAGGCCGGTGAGTATCGGTTGACGAAGGCCAGCGAAAGCTTGCTGTTTGACTTCCGGCAGGCCGCGATGACGGCGTCGGCCTCCGCGAGCGTGCGAACGAACGGCTTCTCCATGAAGATCCCCTTGACGCCGGCTTCCGCCGCGGCGATCGCCATCTCCGCATGGCAGTCGATGTGCCTCATGCAGATGGCGACGACGTCGGGCTTGACCGCCGCGAGCATCGCTCTCCAATCGCGATGGGCGGCCAAGGGCTCAGCGTCGGGGGATCGCCGGAGGGTGTTGCGCTCGACCGCTTTCGCGAGCCCCTCCTCCGATTCGTCCGCCACGGCTACGAGATCGACGCCCTCGAGGCCACCCCACAGTTCGTCGATCGCATGCCCCCAGTCACCCCGCCCCGTCCGACCGATCGCCGCTACCCGTAGCGGAGTTGCTGTGAATCGCATCATTGTCGCCCTCCAACGTGAAAGTCAGACCGTTCGTATCGTATCTGGATCATGCCTGTCTGGATCATGCCTGGATCATGTTCGCATCACGACTGCCGCGCCGTCGAGAAACATCTGCACCGCGGACGCAACCAGCACCATGCCCATCAGTCGCTCGATCGCCACGATCCCCTTGTCGCCAAGAAACCGGCTCAGATGGGTGCCGAGGAGCAGAATCACCGCCGAGGCGAGCCAGGCCAGCGACACGGCCACCAGCCAATCGGCATGCCGTTCCGGACTCCTGCTGGTCATGAGCAGCACCGTGGCCAACGCCGAGGGGCCGGCGATGTAGGGGATGGCGAGCGGGACGACGAAGGGTTCCCCCTCGACCGGTTCGCCCAGACTGCCGTGCCGCTCCGGGAAGACCATCTTGAGCGCAATCAGAAAGAGCACGATGCCGCCGGCCATGGTGAGGGCGGGCCCCGAGATGCCGAGCGCCGACAAGAGCGGCCGGCCGGCATACAAGAACCCCACCAGCAGGCCATAGGCGATGAGGAGTTCGCGGCCCATGACCCAGAGGCGACGGTCGGGCCGCACAGGCCGGATCGCGGCCAGGAAGAGCGGGATATTACCGATCGGGTCCATCACGAAAAACAACAGGATTGCGGCGGAGAACGTGGTCATGGGTATGATCGTAGCATGCCTCACGACGACCATGACGACCCTGACGATCCCGCCCACCACGACCACCGTGGCGATCACGATCACGATGGCCATGGTCACACGCATGCGCACGGACATAGCCATTCGCATGGGCATGGGCATTCGCATGGGCACGGCCTCACGCCCGATCAGCTCGACGGGGCGATGGCCCTGGGCGTTGGCCTCAACACGCTCTTTGTCGTCGTTGAAGCAGCCTGCGGCATCTGGGCCGATTCGCTCGCGCTTGTCGCCGACGCAGGCCATAATGCCGGCGATGTTCTCGGGCTGCTGCTGGCATGGGGCGCGAGCCGGCTGGCACGGCGGCCCCCCTCGCGGCGGTATACATGGGGGCTTCGCCGCACGACCATCTATGCCGCTCTCGGCAACGCCGTGCTCCTGCTCACGGCGTGCGGGGCGATGCTCTGGGAGGCATGGCATCGGCTCCAGTCGCCCGCGCCTGTCGCCGGGCCGGTGATGATCGCGGTGGCGGCGGTGGGCGTCGTGATCAACACGCTGACAGCCCTGCTCTTCATGCGGGGCCGCGAACGGGATGCGAACGTCCGCGGCGCTTTTCTGCACATGGCGGCTGATGCAGCCGTGTCGGTGGGCGTGGTGGCCGCCGGAATTGCCATCATGCTCACAGGCCGCTCCTGGATCGACCCGGTGGTGAGCATCGGGATCACGCTGGCGATCGTCGCGGGCACGTGGGACCTGTTCCGCGAGAGCATCGATCTTGCCCTCGACGCAGTGCCCCGCGGCGTCGACCCCGACGCGATCACCACGGCGCTTGCCGCGATTCCCGGTGTCGTCGAGGTACACGACCTGCATGTCTGGGCCGCGAGCACCTCGGAGGTCTCGCTCACCGTGCACCTCGTGGTGCCGGACGTCGATGCGCACGACACGGTGTTGACCGCAGCCACGGAGATGCTTCGCAACCGCTTTCGCGTGGCACACACCACGCTCCAACTGGAGCGGGAGGACGCGGGCCGCGACTGCACGCAGCGACCGGCGGACGTCCTGTAACGATGCCGGGCTCGGCCATCCGGTCAGGGCGAAGCATGGGCAAGTTAAAAACTCGCCCCCACGGGAGAAGGTAGCGACGCTGTCGACGAAGGGCACGACCACCGGTTAAAAACTCGCCCCCACGGGAGAAGGTAGCGACGCTGTCGACTCGACACGCTATCACGGGTTCAAGCTCATCCCCACGGAGAAGGCGTCGAGGGGGCCGCACAGAATGCTCAGCGGCCACGCACAGCAGACCGTACGATCCCGGCGAGCATCTGACGAAACACCAGTTCGTGAAGCGGCCAGATGGCATACCAGTAGGCCAGTCCACCGAGACCCCGCGGATCGAAGATGGCCGTCTGGTGGATCGTGACGTCGCCGTCCCGGGGCACTACTTCAAACTCGAGCCAGCCCCGTCCGGGCATCTTCATTTCAGCGGAGAGCCGCAGGCGGCGTGGCCGATCGCAGACCTCGACATGCCAGCAGTCCAGCTTCTCGCCCGACTCGAGTCGCTCCGGGTCCCGCCGACCCCGCGACATGCCCGGCCCTCCGATCATACGATCCATCCAGCCCCGCAACTGCCAGAGCCAGTCGAAGGCATACCAGCCGTTCGGGCCTCCGATTCGCTCGATCGCTGCGAAGGCCTGGTCGGCTGCAACCGCGACCACGGCATGTCGGTGATCCACCAGTCGCGTGCCTTCAGCCTTGCCGCCAAACCGCTGCGGTAGTTCCTCGAGGTCGGCCAGATCAGCCCACCGTTTTCCGGCAAAGGCCGCGTCTTCCTGGATCATCGCCTCGCGGACAGCAGAGACCAGCGACCGAGGCCGAATGGAGAATTCATGCAACGCTGCGTCACTGGTCACCACGGTCGGGTTCTTCAGACCATCGATCAACTTTCGGCCCACCTTCGAATACCGTGGCGTTACCAGTTTCAGCCACAGACTCGACAGCCGCGGCGTTAAAACGGGCACGGGGATCATGAGTCGCCGCAGCCCCCGCTGCCTTGCATACTCCTGCATGATGCCGCCATACGACACCCTGTCTGGCCCGCCGATCTCGAATACTCTCGGCCCTCCCGGCGGCAGGTCCACGGCAGCAGCAAGGTAGGCCACCACGTCGGCAATGGCGATTGGCTGCGTGGGCGTGGCGAGCCATGCCGGGCAGATCATGACCGGCAGACGCTCCACGAGCGTTCGGACCAGATCGAAGGAAAAGCTCCCGGCCCCGATGACGATCGAGGCCCGAAATTCCACTACGTCGAGGCCGCTGGCCCGCAGAATCGCCCCCACCTCGTGACGGCTTCGCAGATGGGCCGAAAGGCGGTCATCCTCCGCACCCAAGCCCCCCAGATAGACAATCCGGCGCACCCCCGCGGCCTTTGCGGCGGCGGCAAACCGCTCTGCCGCCAGGCGGTCGGACCGTTCGAAATCGACGCCGCTCTCCATGGAATGGACGAGCCAATAGGCGATGTCGATGCCATCGCAGGCCCGGGCCAACACCTCGGGATCGGCCGCATCTCCGGCCATGACTTCCGTGGCAGGCCCTGTCAGCCCCGCGAGTTTGCCGGGCCGACGCGCGAGGCACCGCACGGAGTGGCCGCGGGATTCCAGGTCGTGAAGCAGCACCCCACCCACGTAGCCCGTCGCACCGGTGAGAAGGATGTGCATGCGGTGTTTAAGGCTCGTCGACTTCGAAGGCACGTTCCATCAGTTCGGGATTGCCCGTTTTCAGACCGTAGAGAAACCAGCGGACCCGCTGCTCGCTCGTGCCGTGCGTGAAGGCGTCGGGCACGACATACCCCTGAGCCTGCTTCTGGATGCGATCGTCACCGATCGCCGCCGCAGCGTTGACCGCCTCACGGATGTCTTGCTCGTCGAGAATGCCAGCATAGCGGGCAACATGGTGCGCCCACACGCCGGCGAGGAAGTCGGCCTGCAACTCCATGCGAACTGAAAGCTGGTTGTAGTCACGATCCGAGAGCCGCGGCCGCATCGACTGCACCTTTTCGCTGATGCCGAGTTGGTTCTGCACGTGGTGGCCAATCTCATGGGCGATCACATAGGCCTGGGCAAAGTCGCCCGGGGCGCCGAAGCGTCGTTTGAGGTCATCATAAAACGTGAGATCGATGTAGACCTTCTTATCGAGCGGGCAATAGAAGGGACCTGCCGCGGCGCTGGCCATGCCACAGGCGCTCTGCACCCTACCGCTGAACAGTACGAGCGTCGGCGGCGAGTAGCGGCCGCGGAAGTGTTTGGGGAAGAGCCGTCCCCAGACATCCTCGTTATCGGCGAGCACGACCTTTACCATCTTGGTCATCTCGTCGTTGATCGGCTTTGCCGGCGCCTGCTGCTGTGGCCCCGCGATTTCCGGCGCGATCTGCGCCACCATCTGCGGATCAAAGCCCAGGAACATCATCGCCACCATCAAGAGCAGCGTGATCAACCCGCCGCCCACCAGCACCGGCCCGCCGATCCCGCGGCGATCTTCGACGTTTTGGCTCTCACGACGACCTTCCCAACGCATGGACGTTTTCCTCCTGGTGGCTGTGACACAATCTCAGGGGCACTGTACCACGCGACGGTGGTATTGGCACGCCTCTGGGCCGTGGGGAAAATTCATATAAGCCCCTAATACAAGCCCTGAGCGTGAGCGACGGGATTCCTCGCTGCCGATCCCCTGGCTTACGCCAAGGGCTTTTATGGGGAGGGCCTCATACAAGCCCTGAGCGTGAGCGACGGGATTCCTTGCTGCCGATCCCCTGGCTTACGCCAAGGGCTTTTATGGGGAGGGCCTCATACAAGCCCTGAGCGTAAGCGACGGGATTCCTTGCTGCCGATCCCCTGGCTTACGCCAAGGGCTTTTATGGGGAGGGCTTCATACAAGCCCTGAGCGTGAGCGACGGGATTCCTTGCTGCCGATCCCCTGGCTTACGCCAAGGGCTTTTATGGGGAGGGCTTCATACAAGCCCTGAGCGTGAGCGACGGGATTCCTCGCCGAGCCCCGGTGTCAGCCGTATGACTCCGACGTCACTCCGGGAGCGGCTGTCCCTTCGTCTCCGGCAGGAACGGCAACACGGCCAGCCCGAGCAGAAACACAAGACACATCGCCAGACCCGCCGGCCGCATCGGCTCGGCGGAGCCGGCAAACACCGTGCTCGACAACTGCCCCAGCAGAAATGGGCCGCTGGCCGCCACAAATCGGCCGACGTTGTAGCAGAAACTCGTACCGGTGCTCCGCAGCCGCGTGGGGAAAAGCTCGGGGAAGTAGATGGCGTAGCCGGCAAACAGCGAGAGCTGGCAGAAGCCCATGATTGGCAGCATCCACCAGATGTCGGTGATGTCGTCGAGGTAGCGAAACACCATCGCGGTTGACAGCATGGCCGCCGTGAAGGCGATCGCAAAAAATGGCTTGCGTCCAAGCCACTGGCAGACCCGCGCTGCCAGCATCATCCCGGCGAAGGCACCGACCTGGATCATCATCATCGCCACGCCAGACCAGATCGTGAGCCGGCCGGCCAGTTCCTGTCCTGAGAGTCCCTGGGCCTCGAATGTCTTCTTCAACACGCTCCGCTGCAGGTCGATCGCGAAGAACCCGATGCCCCACAGCCCGATCACGCCGGCACAGGCCAGCAGCATGCCCAGCAGGGCATTCTTCCGCCACCGGGGATCGGCGAAGAGCTGTCCATAGCCGCCCAGTGCGATGCCCGTCGCTTCCGCCTGCTTCTTCATCTCTTGCCACCGCTCGGGCTCCTTGAGACCGGCCCGGATCACCAGGGCCAGCACCGCGGGCAACGCCCCGATGACAAACTTCCACCGCCACGGCTCCCAGCCGGCGATCTTGCTCCCCATGTGCAGCTGCGCCTGCCCGAGTCCGATGCCGATCAACGCTGCCAGGAAATTGCCCACGGCGGACAAAGCCTGCAGCAGACCGAGCGCATAGGGCCGGGCACGGTCGGGCATCACCTCCGCAACGAGGGCGACACCGACGGCAAACTCGCCCCCGACACCGAGGCCCGTGATGAACCGATAGAAGGCGAAGTCCCAGAAGCCCTGGGACAGGGCCGAGAGTCCCGTGCAGAGCGAGTAGATGACGATCGTGATCATCATCGTCTTGGCCCGACCAAGCCGGTCGCCGATCACGCCAAAAATCAGGCCACCGGTCGCCCAGCCGATCATGAAGATGCAGGTGGCAAGACCGCCGTAGAAGTCGACCGCCTTGGGATCGACGCTGCCGTCGGCAGCCGCGAGGAGCGTCTCCATCGCCGGCTTCCGGGCGAGATTGAAGAGTTGCTGATCGAGGCAGTCAAACAGCCAGCCGAGCGCCGCCACCGTCAGCACGAACCAGTGGTAACGGGTCATCCCGCGATACCAGGGACCGTCTGCAGCGTCGCTGCCGTCGGAGCTTGTGAATTCAAAATGGGGGAGGTCGGCCATGACTGAATAGTTCCCAAGGATCGCCGCTGAGCCGGACGCGAGCCCGGGAGCATAGCCCAAAAACGGGGCGTTTGCATGCAGGCCTGAAAGCCACCGCAGCTTGTCTGGCTGCCTGGCTGGCTGGCTAAATGTCGGCCTGCCTACCTGTCTCCTAGCGGGATGCAGCCTGGCGGTCGAGCCACCGCGATGCGACCAGGCCTGCCGCGAGGCCCAGAACGACGCCCACGACGTCGTAGGCCCAGTCGATCACATCGGCGGCCCGACCGAAGAAAGGCTGGGTGGCCTCATCCAGAATCCCCCACGCGGCCAGCATGAAAAACAGGGCGATCACGCCGGTCGCCGGTCGCCGCCAGCGACTGCCGTAGGCAAGCACGGCCAAGAGCCCGAGCACCGCATAGGAGGCCATGTGGAGCAGTTTATCGGGGGCCAGGGGCCCGTAATCGACTGCCTTCACCAGAAACTGCACTTTCGCGGAGGGCGCGTGCGTGGCGACGACGAGAAGCAGGCCGTACATCCAGAAACAGACCGGGAAAACAGCATGGAAATAGTTTGGTCTGGTCATACTGAGAAGCTGAGGCGGCCTCCGGAAATGCCCGCTGGGCAGGCATCGGCTCGGTTTTACCTGCGATCCAACGGCGTCAGGCTACCCTCAAAAACCGTACTCAAAAAGAAACCGGCATCCCGCACGCCAAAACGCGCGGGATGCCGGAGAGTGGAATCAGAAAAAGCCAGCGGGAAAGCCCGCAGCAAATCTAGAACGTCAGGGCAGGATCACCGCGTCGATGACGTGAATCACACCGTTGCTGGTCTTGATGTCGGTCTTGGTGACGTTCGACATGCCCTTGGCAGTGCCGACTTTCACACCCCCCGCGGTCGAAATCTTCACCGTCGCACCGCCAGCGGTCTTCGCTTCGGTGAGTTTGACGACGTCGGCAGCCATCACCGACCCCGGCACCACGTGCAGGAGGAGGATTTCCTTCAGCTTGCCCTTGTTCTCAGGCTTGAGAAGCGTCTCCAGCGTGCCGGCCGGAAGCTTTGCGAATGCGTCGTCGGTCGGCGCAAAGACCGTGTACGGCCCAGCACCCTTGAGCGTGTCGACCAAATCAGCTGCCGTCAGCGCTGCTGCCAGCGTCTTGAACGAGCCGGCACCAACTCATCTGCCGCTCGCTCGCGAACTGCGATCCAAGGCCTGAAAAATCATGATCGCTGCGGCAGAAAACCTCTGAGGAGGCCAGAGAAGCCACTGGACACTTTCGCGAAGCTCATTCCACATGCATTTCACATCGTGCTACTTCCACATATAGAACGCGTCGAAGAATCGATCCGCGAGCCGGTGGAGATGTGGATGGGGGGCGTTGTCATGCGTGCCGGTGCGCGGCTGGCACGGGCCGTCATAGATTGGGCCGCACGACGGCACTCCCTGAACGCCGATAAGATCAAACGGAGCCGGCGGCATACTCGGATGACAAGGCGGCGGCGGCACGCAGGGCGGGAGCGCCCGCGGTTCGCCGCACCGATGCAGCGGTTCGAGCGGCGCACTCCAATCAGCCCAGGAGTCGCTCCGGAGTGGGAGCATTTTCTCCAGTACCTTGTCGGCGGCCTGACCGGTTTTTTCCGGGCTCATCCGTGGCGTGCCCTTGAGTGGATCGGGGATTTTCTCAAGCGCCTCGTCGATCGGCGCGGTCTGTTCGGTCGGCCGCTGCCGGCGAGAGCGGCCGCGGAGCCGTGACGACGCGGAAAGATCGTCGTCCTCGCCGAGGTCGCCCCGGGCGGCGTCGAAGGGGCCGGACGATTCAGCCGGCGAGTCGGCGGCGGACGGCGGCGTGGAGCCCGGATCACCAGGGGCATCGACACCGACCAGCATGACCAGCCTCGGCACCTGGCGGGACTCCTGTTGGTTGGCCATTTCATCGGCTGCAGGAATCGACTGCGTTGCCGCAGCCACCAACGCAGCGGCAGCAAGCAGGTCGCGAAGCCGCGGCCGATCGCCGGCCGGTGGCCGAAACGTGGGCAGCGGTCGCTGCCGGTGCAATCGCCAGATCATGGGTATCATCTTCATACATCCCCCCGCACCCACATCGGCTGTCGACAATCTGCCGCTGGAGGGCGTCCGCCGCAATTGCCCGACGACTGTCAAACGGCGCAGGATCGGCGGACCGGGTAAGCATTAGGCGACTCGTATGTCACAGCCGCTCATCGATTCCGCGACTCTGCTCGGCTCGCTTGAGCGATCGGGCTCGCAGGCTGTCATTGTCTCCACCGGGGGCGGTTCGCAGGCGATCTCGCACCTTCTCTCCACGCCCGGAGCGAGCAGCGTCGTGCTCGAGTGCCTGGTCCCCTATGCCCGCCTGGCTGTCGACCGCCTTCTCGGAGGACCGCAGGAGAGTTTTTGTTCGTCGCGTACGGCCAGGCGGCTGGCCATGATGGCATGGCAACGGGCCTGCGGTCTGGGGGCCGCACCGGCCGCGGCACTCGGCGCAGCCGTGACGGCGAGCCTGCGGTCGCGCGGACCGAAGCGGGGCCAGCACCGCATCGTGGCAGCCACGCACCGCCTCGACGCGACGACCTCGGCCACGCTCGTGCTCCGCAAGGGAGCCAGGTCGCGTGCCGAAGAGGAGTCGGTGGCGGCGGCCCTGCTGCTAGAAAGAATCGCCGCCACGGCGGGCGGGCCGATCGACCCTTCGCCACCGACCAGTCTGCATCTGCTGCAGGACGAGCATGTGGAGATCGAGTGCTGTGAGCCACCGCCGTCGTGGCGGGAACTGCTTGCGGGCACCCGCACCTCGGTGCATGTCAGCCTCGATCCCTCGCGGCCGCAGACCAGGCCTGCCGACGAACTCGCCGCGGAGATGCCGGCCGCCGGGATGCTGGTTTTTCCCGGTTCGTTCGATCCGCTCCACGAGGGGCATCTGCGGATGGCGATCGTCGCACAGGAAATCGCCGAGCGGCCGCTCGACTTCGAGCTCTCGGTCACAAACGTCGACAAGCCGTCACTGGATTATCTGGAGATGCAGTTACGGGCGTCACAGTTCGGGGGCCGTTCGCTGTGGCTGACCCGCGCGGCAACCTTCGTGGAGAAAGTCGATGTCTTTCCTGCCAGCACCTTTGTGCTGGGTGCCGACACCTACTCGCGGCTGGCCGATCCGAAATACTACGGCGGCTCTGCCGAAGCGGCGGACCGGGCCGTGGAGCGGATCGCCGGCCAGGCCCGCGGCCTGATCGTGTTTGGGCGGGAGCGGGACGGCGTGTTCGAAGATCCCTCGCGGCTCGACGTGCCTCGGTCGCTGCGGGAGCTCACCTACTTCGTATCCCAGCGGGAATTTCGTATGGATATTTCAAGCACGCAGTTGCGGCGTCGGTGCGACGTAGCGGAGTGAGATTTCCGCGATTCCGATCCCCCGGCTTACGCATCGCAAGACGCATACAAGCCCGGAGCTTAAGCGATGGGGTCGGCACATCGATCGACGCGACGCCACGTGTGGCATCCGATCCCCCGGCTTACGCCAGGGGCTTGTATGGGGCAGGATGAAACACGCGGGAGGTGCGTTACCGCAAGACGCATACAAGCCCGGAGCGTAAGCGATGGGGTCGGCACAACGATCGACGCGACGCCACGTGTGGCATCCGATCCCCCGGCTTACGCCAGGGGCTTGTATTGGGCAGGATGAAACACGCGAGAGGTGCGTTACCGCAAGACGCATAAAAGCCCGGAGCGTAAGCGATGGGGTCGGCACAACGATCGACGCGACGCCATGTGTGGCATCCGATCCCCCGGCTCACGCCGAGGGCTTGCATGCCCGGCTCATCGTCTCTGCTGGTGTTCCAAACGCCTTCGACGGGCAGCGAGCATCGTCAGCCAGAATCCGAGAAACGCTGCCACGCATGCCAGCACGATGATAGGACGGCGTGCGTCGTGGTTGAGTGTCCAGGCGCCGACCGCGTGAAACACACCCCAGACAACGAGCGATCCCATGATCCATTGGAGGATCCGTTCGGCGCCCGGCGGTGATGGCGATGTGTACGGCGGCATATCAAGCAAGGATACGCGACGGCCGCGACGGCACCACTGCCCCCACAAAAAACAAAGGCCCCCGGAACGGTCCAGATCCCAGGGGGGCGGGGAAGCTGAACCGTTTCCGGGAGCGATTGGACGGCACTGGCGATGGTTCGCAGAAACAAACTCGAAGAGACGGCTGGCATCCGTGCCACCGCCTGACTTCGAGCGGAGCAGTTGCTCTGCCCCTCAAGCCTTCAGGCGGAGGGGACAATAGGGCGGGCTTTTTGGCGGGTCAAGGGCGTTTTCGTCGCTGTAGAGACCTATTTTGGGGAAAGCCTTTTGCAGCGACTGCCGCCTTCGCCCCCGTTCCGGCCGCAATCAAGATATGCTCCCGGTTCGAGCGGCCACTCTGGAGCCGCCCGTCACGCTCCCTCCCGATTCCCGACGAGACCGATTCACCACGAGACCTTCCCATGGCAGATGTCATCATGCCCGCTTCAGCCGCCCCGCCAATCGCCGGAGCAGGCATGCCGCCGACCCCCGCCGCCTGGCAGGCCGCCTTCGAGGCCGCCCTGCCCTATCACGATTTTTTGTCGCGGCATGCCACTCCCGACCAGCGCAGCCGCTGGGATGCCTTTCATGCCAACGTTTCGCTCCTGCCCGCCCAGAAAACGGTGCTGGGTGGCTTTGTGCGGCGGATGCCGGTGCTCGTGCTGTCTGGAGCCTGGTGCGGCGACTGCGTGAATCAGTGCCCGATCTTCGAGCACTTCGCCGCGAACGCCCCATCGATCAACCTGCGGTTTCTCGACCGTGATGCCCGGCCCGATATCGCGGCCCATCTGAAGGTGTGTGGCGGACAGCGGGTGCCCGTGGCGGTATTCCTCAGCGAAGACTTCCAACCCGTGCTGATCTATGGAGACCGAACGCTCTCTGCCTACCGGGCCGCTGCCTCGGCGCACCTGGGCGACAGCTGCGCCAGTGGTGCGGTGGCCCCTCCGGCCGACGCAGTCGCGGCGGTCGTCGCCGACTGGCTCGATCAGTTCGAGCGGGTGCATCTGATCCTGCGACTCTCCGCCCGTCTGCGGCAAGTGCACGGGGATTGACCGCTGACCGCTTGCGGCCCTGGCGGGCAGGAGCCGCAGACCACCTTGAGTGCCTTTCCCCGCAGGAGCCCTTGTTGATGACCAGTCGAGAGCGTTGGACGGTGTATCCGCTGCTGTTCCTCGCGCTGGGGCTGGCCATGCGGGCGATTGTCGTGCCTCAGGGGGAGTTCGACGCAGCCCGGGTCGGGGCCCTGGAATCCACCAGGCTCGTCTGCAAGGAGATCGTGATCGAGAACGATGACGGCACGATTCTCGTGCACATGGGGCGGGTCGTGCAGGGCGGCGGTGGCCGGATCGAG
>JBIIFB010000118.1:0-11890 GCA_044237545.1 Pirellulales bacterium | reverse complement strand
GATGGTCGCGTTGATCCCATCGCTCACGCTCCGGGCTTGTATGGGGCATGCGGGATCGGATGCCACGCATGGCGGCGCCCAGTCGATGGTCGCGTTGACACAATCGCTTACGCTCCGGGCTTGGATCGGGCGCCGGCGGATCGGATGCGGCGATGCGCCGGCCGCATCAGCCGCCGTTTGGCTTCTTGAGCGATGCCAGCAGGTCGGCGGCATCGGCGCGGGTGGCGAACATCGCGTCGTTGGCCAGTACGTCCTCGAGAATCTTTCGCGCACGGTCCTTCTCGCCTCGGTCGGCGAGCAACTTCGCGACGTAATACGCGCCGTCGGTCGTGAGCTGATTGTTCTGCGTGATCTGTGAGAGGATTTTCTCGGCATCCTCGCGGCGTCCGAGTTTGTAATAGACCCAAGCCAGGGTTGTGAGGGCGCCGACCTGATTGGGCGACCCCTCTCGGTGCATGGCGGCGTTGGCCTCGGCCATCTCCAGCGCCCGCTGACGCGGTTCCTTGTCGTCGGTCTCGACAAGCACCAGGGCCAGCGAATTGCTGGCCGGGAAGTTGCCGGGCGACTGCACGTGGGCGTCGTTGAAAAACTTCTCCGCCGTCTTGTAGTCGCGGGCGACACGGGCGATCGCCCCGCGGATCACCTTCCCATCGAGGCTTCTGGCATCGATCTTGAGCGCGTTGTCGGCGTTGACCGTGGCCGCTGCGAGATCGTTCTGACCGACATACCACTGGGCGGCGGCCAGCAGCACGGCAGGATCTTGCGGCGCCGACTGGATCGCCTGCCCGATCAGCTTTCTGGCTGTCTCCCGCTGCTTGGCATCGTCGTAGAGCCGGGCCATCGCGAGTTCGGGATAGACCGCCTTGCTATCGAGCTTTCTGGCCTCGCGAAACTGCTCGAGCGCCTCTTGCGGCTTGGCGAGTTGGAAGAGCACGATCCCCAGTCTCTGGCGTGCGCTGGCGTTGTCCGGATCGAGTTCGAGCCAGGCAGTGAGATGCTCTTGGGCCGTGGACCACTGCTTGCGCGACTCGGCCACGGCGCTCGAGCCCGCATGGCAGCGGATCTCGAAGTCGCGTTTTCGCTTGGCGTTTTCGGTGAAGGCCGTGGTCAGTTGCGTCGCCTTGGCGAAGAGCACGTCGGCGTCGGTAATGCGGCGATCCTGGAACGCCAGGTCGCCCAGCATCAGGTAGGGCTCCGGGTCGCCGGGAAACTTGAGCGCTGTGTCCTCGAGTTCGGCCCGTGCCGGCTGCAGTTGGTTCACGCTCAGCCACAGCACCGACATCATCACGCCCGGCGGGGCGAGCCGCGGGTTGTTCGACCGTGCACGTTCGAGGAGCGCCCGGCAGCCGTCGATATCGCGGTCTCGGAAGCGGGCGATGGCGCTGTTGATATCGGCATACTGGGCGTCATCCGAGACGGCCTTGCCCGCCAGCGTTTGGGCCGTGACCTGACCATGGGCCCTCTCGACGGCCGCGAAACAAGAAAGGAAACAAGAAAGCCCGATCGCCATCAGAGCGACGAGGCCCGGCAGGGTGGGCCGTCCCAGCAGGATGCATTTTGCCGCCAGGGTGCATTTTCCGGTCAGGCTGAGTCTTCCAGAACGGTCGATCATGCTACGAATCTCCGGCGGAGGGGGCCACCCAGGGGATCGCGTCTGTGCGATATGTCGGTGCGATATTCGGACGGCGTCTGCTACTGTATCGGTGTCGGCCGGATTTATCCACGCTACGGCCGGAGGGACGAACCGGAGAGGACAGATGCTCGGCGCGGTATTTGAACGTGAGGTGCGGGCAGTTCCGCGGGCTCGGGGCCTGTTCGTCGCCCGGGCCGTCTACTGCGGTGCGCTGCTGGGCATCGTCGCCACCTGCTGGCTGGTGGTCACCGGCACGCAAGCAGTGACCACGGCCGGTGACACCGCCCGCTTCGGCGCGACCTTGCTGAGAATCCTCGCGCCGCTGCAGCTCTCGTTGGCCATGCTGGCCGCCGCCATGACCAGCACCGTGGCCGTGACTGCCGAGAAGGACCGCCGCACGCTCGAACTCCTGCTCATCAGCCGGCTCTCCGACGGCCAGCTCGTGTTGGGCAAGTTGGCCGGCAGCCTGCTCCGCGTGCTCCTGCTCCTGCTGGCGGCGGTGCCAGTGTTTGTGATCGCGTCGTTGTTCGGCGGCGTCACCATGCCGCAACTGGCCCGCGTCTTCGTGGTGACCGCCGCGGCGGGCCTCGTGGCCGCGAGCGTGGCGACGTGTGTCGCCTTTTGGAAAGACACGACGTTCCAGGCGTTGGCGATCACCACCTTCGCTCTGGTGGCATGGGTCGCGGTCGGTGAGGTCGTGGCCGGCTCGTTTGGGGCCGACGCCGGTGCGGAGGTCTCGCCGGCCCGGGCGGTGTTTGCCGCGCTCCAGCCTGCAGGCGGGGCCACGCTGCCGCCATTTCTGGCCGTCTGTGCCGGCGCGATCGTGGTGGCCAACATCGTGGCGGTAGCCCGTGTGCGAGCCTGGAACACCGTCCAAGAGATGCGGCGGCAGCCGGAGTCGTCTGGCGCCGCTCGGTCCGCCGGTTCTGCGGTTGCCGGTTCTGCCGCCAGGTCGTCGGCCGTCAGGCGGCCGTCTCGCACGGTCTGGGGCAATCCCGTGTTGTGGCGGGAAATCTGCACGCGGGCTCACGGCAAAGCCCTGCTCCTGGTGCGGCTGGCATGGCTGCTGCTCTTTGCCGCAGCGGTTGCGGGCATCGTGGCCGAGGCCAGGCAGGCCAGGCCCGACGGGCTGGCCGTGGCGGTGGCCGTGGTGCCGATGGCGCTGGCCAGCCTGCTGGCAGTGGCGGCGATGGCGGTGACGAGCATCACCACCGAACGCGACCGCGGGGCGCTCGACGTCCTGCTCGTGACCGATCTCGAACCGTCTGAATTCGTCTGGGGCAAACTCCTGGGAGTGCTGACGGCGGCCCGCGAGATCGTGCTGCTGCCGCTGGTGCTCTGTGGATCGCTGGCGGTGGCGGGCATCACGTCGGCCGAGAATGCCATCTACATGGCCCTCGGCATGGCCCTGCTGCTCTTCTTTGCGGCGGTGCTCGGCCTGCATGCCGGCCTTTCCCACACCGCCTCGCGGCGGGCCATCGCCGTGGCACTGGGCACCGTGGCGTTTCTCTTCGTCGGCGTGGCCACGGCGATGCGGATCATGGTCGCGTTCGGTACCAGCTTCGAGCTGCAACTCGCGCCGTTTCTCGCGGTGATCGTGGGGGGGGCGGTCGGCCTCTACGCCGCGCTCTCGGCCCGCAATCCTTCGCCGGCGATCGCCTGGGCATCGGCGCTCCTGCCGGCCCTGACATTCGTCGCCATCACCGGCTTCCTGCAGGGCAATGCGTTGCAGGTGTTTCTGGTGGCCGCCGTCGCCTATGGCTTCGCCACGCTGGCGATGCTCGTGCCGGCGATCGGGGCCTTCGACCTGCTGACCGGCCGAACCACGACCGGCGAATGAGCCCACTGCGGCATCACTGCCGGGTGGCTGCGGCAGGCGACTCCGCGACGGCGGTCGGTGGCCGGTCGGCGGCGACATCCTGCTCCAGCTTCGCCAGCCGAGCGGCAACGTCGGACGACTGCAGGCCTTTGGCCACGGCCTGCCGGTAGCTTTCGATGGCCTCGGTTGGCCTGTCGAGCGCCTCCTGCGCCATGCCCTCGAGCGCGAACACCTGCGGCGGCGTCTGGTTGGGCGCATAGCTCTCGCCGAGAATGGCCAGCGTCGCCAGCGCCCGTTGGGGGCGGCCCAGCCGCCGATAGACCTCCGCCGTGTCGAGAATCAGATCCCGGTCGTCCGGCGCGATCGCCAACGCCCGGTGAAAGTCGGCGAGCGCCTCCTCGGGCCGGCCGCGGGCGAGCGCCACCTGACCATGCAGCCGCCAGGCCTTTTCGGAACGGGGCGCCACCCGCACCGCCTCGCGGGCGAGCTGGTCGGCATCGTCGAGGAGGCCGAGTTCCATGTACATCCGGCCCCCGTCGATGCAGAGACTGATATCGCCTGGCGAGAGACGCAGCGCCTCTGCGATCTGGGTCACCGCTGCCATCCGTTCCCCCCGCTGCCAGAGCACGTCGGCGTAGTGCCGCCGGGCATCGACATCGGTGGGGCAGTTCTTCACGGCCTGCTCCAAGAGCCCCTCCGCCCGCAGCAGGTCATTGCGGTCTGCCGCCGACAGGCCCTCGTTGCACAGTCGACGAGCATCGGCGACCTCCTGCGGCACCGGCCCCGTGCGGGGAATCAGCCGGCAGCCCGAGCCCGCCACCACGGTCGCCAGCATGGCGACGGATAGTCCCCGCGCGATGGTGGAAGAGACTCTGACCATGAAAACCATCGAACCCGCATGCGTGACTGGCCGACAGAGCGGTGGAACCGGGCGGAGCGGACGGGAGAGTAGGTTTTCAGAGCCGAAGACACAACGCTTTTCGGTCGTGCGGAGGGCCGCGGCAGACCGGCACGCGAGCCTGGTTACCGCGGATTACCCCGTCTTCCAGAATCCCCGCGACGCTGCCCGCGACGCTGCCCTGGAATCTGCCCTGGAATCTACCCTGGATCGACCGCTCTTGCCGCCCGCCGCCAGCAGGCCTACTAGTGCGTTTCTCCTGCATTTCTGGTCAGTGCCTCCGAGCGGTCACGCGATGCTTCCTACCCCACCCCCCACGCTGGTCGGCCGCTCGTTGGCGGGCATGATGGGCATGGCTGGCACGGCGGGCCTGCTGCTGATGCTGCTGGTCGGTTGGGGTGGCTTCGAGATCCGCGACGAGGCGGTGGAATCGGCCGCCCCGCGGGCGGTGCGGCTTACGCCCCCCATGCCGGACCAGGGCAATGCGATCGAATATGTCGAAGGATACGAGGCCGGGCTCCGGCGGGCGGCCGCCGAAAACAGACCACTCCTGGTGGTTTTCAGGGCCGGATGGTGCCACTGGTGCGCCGAGTTCGCCCAGGGCACGCTCGTCGATCGGAGGCTCGTCGGGCTCTCCCGACAGTTTGTCTGCGTCATGGTCGATGCGGATCGCCAAGCCGCCGACTGCCGCAGGTTTGGGGTGAAGGAGTTTCCCACGGTGGTCGTGGCAACGGTCGGAGAAGGCGAATGCCGTCGCTGGAAGGGCTGTCCCTCCGCCGATGAACTCGTGTCGGCCATGGCCGATGCGCTGCCGGCAGCCCGCATGGCCGCAACCGAGGAAGACACCGCCGCTACGCGGTAAACCCAGCCGCGCGATAGAACACGAGCGAACGATCGGTAGCTCACCGGACATTCGAGTCAGCCTTTCAGAAGCAGCCCGCCGAAACAGCCCGTCAAAAGCAGCCCGCCGAAACAGCCCGCCAGAGTCAGCCCGAGCTTCCGACCGCCGGACACCCTCCCTTGCCACACATGACACCTTGCCACACATGACATCAGCCTCCACGACGAAGACCGTGCCGCCCACCCAGAAGTTTCACGCCTATCCCTGGTGGAGCCCGCGGTTCTGGCATGGTATGCCCCTGCGGGTGTGGCTGCCGCTCGTGGCCGAACACCACGCGCGGGCGAGCCTGACGCGCTGGGGACTCATGGCCACGATCACGGCGGCCGCGGCCTTCAATTCCACGGCTGAGGCCCTCAGCAACGCCCGGTTCCGGCGTCGGCTGCAATCCCCGCCGTCCACGCCGCCGCCCCTGTTCATTATCGGCCATTGGCGTTCCGGAACGACGCTCCTGCACGAGCTGCTGATGCTCGACGACCGGTTCTGTTGTCCCAATACGTATCAGTGCTTTGCGCCCGGGCATTTTCTGCTCACCGAATCGTTCATGACCGCCGCGATCGGCTGGATGATCCCGTCAAAGCGGCCGATGGACGACGTGGCAGCGGGCTGGGACCGTCCGCAGGAAGATGAGTTTGCCCTGATGAACATGGGCGCCCCATCGCCTTACCGCCGGATGGCGTTTCCCGTCACGAGCCCCGATGTTCCTGTGGCGCTCGACGTGACGGGCCTCGCTCCGGCCGACCTCGTCCGCTGGCAGGGCACGCTGCGGCGGTTCCTCGGCATGCTGGCCGTGGCCGATCCCCGGCGACCCGTGCTGAAGAGCCCGCCGCACACGGCCCGCGTCGGCGTGCTCGCCGGAATGTTTCCGGAGGCCAGGTTTTTGCATGTTGTCCGCGATCCGTTCGTGGTTTTTTCCTCAACCATGCGTCTCTGGCGGTCGCTGCACGACGTGCAGGGCCTGCAGGTCGACCCGGGCGACAGGCTCGAGCGGTATGTGTTCGCGGCGTTCGAGGAGATGTATGCGGCCTTCGATCGCGATCGGGCCACGATTCCCGAGGGCCGCCTGCACGAGATTCGCTACGAGGATCTGGTGGCAGATCCCGTCGGGCGGCTGGCGGAGGCCTATGAACGGCTCGGTCTTGAAGACTTTGCAGGCGTGCGGGGGCCACTCGAGGATCATGCCCGCTCGATGAAACGCTATCGCACCAACACCTACAGCCATGATCCGCGGATCGTGGCAGAGGTGGCCCGCCGCTGGCGGCCGTTCATCGACCGCTACGGCTACGAGGTGCCCTAAACTCAGGGCTCAGGGCTCAGGGCTCAGGCCGCCCGGCGGCGTTGCTCACGCATCAGCCTGACCTTTGGATCGGCCTGCAGGCTACGGGCCTCGTCGGCATGCTCCTGCGGTGTCATGCGGATCCGTCGCTCAAACCGGAGCCGCGACACGGCCCAGGTGCAGGCGGCCACCGCCGCGGCGGCCGTCACCAGCCACAGCATCGCCCGGTGGGTGGCGGCGAGCATGCCCACCGGGTCGTGCGACAACTCGCCCGAGCCGATGATCCTGATCAGCGGCGCGAGAGCCAGTGTGGCAGTCGTCGCCAACAGGGCGAGGCCGCAGGCATGGCCAACCATGGCCGCCAGCGTGGCCGGCGCGAAGATCCTGCCCAGTCCCGACGACAGGCTGATGCGGCCAAGCGTGGGCGCGACCCGCGAGAGCTGCCATGCACCGCCGTCCAGAAAGACCCTCACCGTCAGGCCGACGGCCCCGGCGACTGCCACGAGCGCCAGCGTCGGTAGCAGGAGGGAAACCGTCAGCATCAGGTCGAACCGCGGCGGTGTTGCCGGCCCCACCGAGCTGGCGAGGATCGATTCCCGCATCAGCGCCGTCGCCGCCGGGAAGGTGGCCGCACCCCATGTCGGCAGGAGCAGGAGCGTGGTCGCCACGGTGGCCACCCACGCGGGCAAAGCCGCCATCGGCATCATCCCCTGACGGCGGGCCAGTTCACGGCGGCGGGGCGTGGCGGCGAGCGTGCGATCGGCGGAGTCGCTCATCGGGTCACCCTCCCCCGAAGCAGGCGTCGATCGATCGCAGCATCACCAGGGCGTTGCCGCCGGCCCAGGCATCGGCACCCAGCCACAGGCTCCCCAGGAGCACGACTGCGGCGAGCCCCTGCAGGAGGCCGGCGCCGGGTGCAAAGGGGATCGCCCGCAGGCAGATGGCGCTGGTGAGGTGGAAGGCCACCACCGACACAAGCGACGGAATGGCGATCATGGCCGCCAGCGAGAACGCGACTGCCGGCGTCGTCACGGCCAGCGTTTCCAGCCACTCCCGTTGCGGGCCGCCAAACGCGGTGCCGATGGGAATATGCCGCACGCTGTCGATCAGCCCGCCCACCACGGCCAGCTGTCCGCCCGCGGCGAAGAAGGCGGCTAGGCCCACCCACCAGGCGAGTCGCGAGATGCCGGCCGATTCGCCGGTGGAGTCGGGATCAAAGTCATCGGCCCAGGAGAGCCCCGAGACACTGCCGAGGATGCCGCCGGCCCATGCCGTCGCCGACAGCACCGCCGCCGCCGCGATCCCCATCAGGAGGCCCACGAAGAGTTCGCCGGCCAGCACGGGCAGGAGCGGGCCGATCGGCCGCCCTGGGGGTGTGTTCTGCACGGCCCATGCCATCGGCACCGCCACGACCGCCAGCGCGAAGGCCAGCGTCAGCCGAATCCGGAACGAAGCCCCCGGCAGGATCGGGAGCGTGCCAGTGACCACAGCCGCGGCGATACGGCAGCAGACCCCCGCCGCCACGACGATCTCCTGCGACAGGGCTTCGTTCATTGCACCATCCACGAATCGTTTTCCGCAGGACACCTCGAACACGACGCCGGCTGCGCTCAGGCATGACCGAGCCCGATCAAAACGCTGGCCTAGGGCGCCGCCGCCGCGCGGAACATGTCGACGAATCGCTCCACCATCCAGGGCATCACGAGCACCAGCGTCGCCGCCATCGCCACCAGGCGCGGGGCGAGCCCGACCAGCGGCTCATGGATGCCGGTGGCCGCCTGCATCAGGCCGGTGACCAGCGCCACGCCGAATCCCGCGAGCAGCACCGGCGCGATCACAAGCAGCCCGGTCAGGATCGCCTGCCGCACGAGTTCCACGAGGTCGCTGTCGGTCATGCTGCCGTCTCCTCAAGAGGCCGTGTGTCGCACACCATCGAGCAACGACCTGACCACCAGCGACCAGCCGTCGGCGGCCACGAAGACCATCAGCTTGAGTGGCAGTGAGACGAGCGTCGGCGGCAGCATCACGAGGCCGGTCGACACCACGAGTGTCGCCACGAGTATGTCCAGCACGAGAAAGGGCAGCAGCAGTCGGAAGCCGATCGCGAAGGCGGTCTTCAATTCACTGACGAGGAAGGCCGGCAGCAGTGTCTCCACCGGCACGTCGTCGTAGGTTGCCACACGCTTGGGTGCCGAAGGATGGCGAGCGAGAAAGTAGAGCATGGTGTCGCGATTGCCGGCCTGCTCGATCTGTGTGGCCATCCAGCGGCGGACCGGCAGTGTGCCCTGCTCGTAGGCTGCGGCCAATTCGATGCGTCCCTGCTGATACGGCTCGACCCCATCGCGGTAGGACGCCGACCAGACCGGCCACATCACCAGCGCCGAGAGAAAGAGCGCCAGCGACGTGAGGATCTGATTGGAAGGGAGTTGCGGCGTGCCCAATCCCTGACGCACGAGTGTCAGCACGATCGACATCCGCACAAAACAGGTCGTCATCAGCAGCACGGCCGGCGCGAGGCTGGCGACGCCGAACATGACCGCGGCGGAGAGCGTGGCATCGAGGGAGCGGGTGCCGAGCAGCTTCGTGACGAGACCGGCGACCGCATCCGGAGCGATTCTCTCGGGCACGGCGGATGGCAGCGCGGATGGTACGGCTGAGAGTAGGGCTGATGGTGGCTGGGCCGTTGGCTCCTCGGCGGCTGTGCCGGCCGACTGCCACGCGAAGGCCATCGCGGCGGCCAGCAGGAGTATCCTCAGGGGGTTTGAGTTTCCGAGGATCATGCCGCCTCCCCGCTGCGCTGGGAGTGAGGTGCTGTCGGGGGTTGCGAGCCTGTCGGAAGTTGCGAGCCGCGACTCCGTGGTGAGACAGCAGGACGCATGGCCGGATACACGCCGCGGCAGGCGGCGGCGATGCAGGCGGTGGCCTGGGGATCGGAGAGCTCGGCGAGCGTCTGACAGCCCGCGGCAGAGACCCCGACGAGGAGCGTTTTGGGTCCGAATCGCACAATTCGGACGGCGTGCTGGCCACCGAGCGATCCCTCCCCGAGAACCTCGAAGACATCGGGTGGTAGGAGCGTTGTCCGCCTCTTCGTCAGCACCGTCGCGGCCGCCACGACCGCAAAGGCGGCCCCAATCGCCGCCAGCAGTTTCCAGTTGGCAAGTGGACCTGAACTGCCGGCAGCCGTCAGCGGCGGGGCCGCCAGATCGATTGCCATCGAGCCGACAGGCACTTCGAGTGACGCCGGTTGCAGGCCCTCGCCCGCGATCTTGGATTTAGGCAGGATCTGGGATTCAGTCCGGATCTTGGATTCTGGCAGGATCTGGGATTCAGGCAGGATCGACTCCGGTAGCGGGGCCACGGCGATGGCGGGAAGCGGAGCCATCTCGCGAGCTGGAGCGATGTCGCGAGCTGCGGCCATGTCGGGAAGTGGCGTTGGTCCTGCACCGCGGGCCGGGGTCGCAGCGGCACAGAGGGCAAAGAGCAGCACCGCCGCCCGGCCAATTCCCTCCCCGGCATTGGGATAGCCGGCATCGGGATAGCCAGTGTTGGAATTGGAATAGTCAGGACCGCGTCCTGAGGGAGCCGCCGCGTTGTCGGCATCGCCGCCACCCGACCAGTCGATCCTCGGTTGCCGCATTCCAGACGGGGTCGGCCGACCGCTTCGGGAGCGATCCAGCCGGACGCGATCAGGGCGGCCGCCCATCCACCAGAGGAAGCCGGCCAGAAGTCCGACGCAGACGCTCGTCGCCGCCAGCCAGACCTGCCGCGGCACGTCACTGAAGCGGCCGGCGGCGACCGCTGCGATCGTGTCGGCGAATCCCATCACGTCTGAAGAGGCCTGCGACGATGACTGTGAAGAGACTTGCGAAGAGTCCTGCGAAGAGTCCTGCGAAGCCGATCCCGAAGACGCTTGGCGTGATCGATCGATCGGGCCACCACGTGCGGCGGCCGTGGCCATGCCCCGGCCGGTCTGTTCGCGACGGGCCATCGATGTGGAGGCCACCGGAAAGCTGGTGATGAGGACCCGCCGCTGCGATGGATCGCGAGTCGCCGGCAGCAGGCTGAGCACATGCCGGCGAATCCGCTCCGTCTCGTGTGCCTCGATCGCCATCGGCTCGAGTGTCGGCTGTCCAGCCCGCTCCATCGCCGCCCGGCAGGCGATCTGGAAGTAGCTGTCAGGCACTGCGATCGAGACCAGAATCGATTCGGGAACGTCCGCTGCAATCGGCCGCGCGGGGGGGGCGGCGAGGGCAGGCGGGGGGGATGCTGGAGGCTCTGACGCGACGATGATCGCCGAACGCGGCCGGATCTCAGCAGGAGCATTGGCATCGGCCGGCTTTTGCGTCGCCGTCATCGAACCGGTGGCTGGCTCGGCGGCTGGGTTGGTGGCTGGGTCGGTGGCTGGGTCGGTCGAAGGTTGTGACTGAAGATCTTCCGGTCGCGGGGGCACCGGCAGGGCCGCGGACTCGGCCCTGCTGAAGTCCACCGACACGTCCACCGTCGCCCCCTTCATGAAGGCGAGAGACTGCCGCACCTTGGTCGCCAGATGGTGTTCGTGTGCAGCCTGGCGGGCGAGGGCTGGATCGGCGGCGGCCAGAGCCGTCGCGGCGCGATCCGCCTCGGCCTCGAGCGGGCCGGCATGCACGCGGCCGCTCCGCAGATCGGTGACCGCCACGCGTTCCGGTGTCAGGCCGGCGATCGAGGCGCTGACAAGGACGCGGATCGCCTGAATCCTGGCGGTGTCAAGCTCCATGTCGGGCTGGGTGCGGACATTCACGCTGGCGGTCTTGGCCGGCCCGCCGCCCTCCAGGCTGTGGTGGCTTTCGGTGTCATAGAGCACCGCGGCCCGTTCGATGCCGGGCATCGAACAGATGACGAGGGACAATTCTTCCTGCGTGGCTGCCCGCAGCATTTCGCCCTGCACCGCCCGGCTCTGCCAGGGGCTATTTTTTTCGAGGGCGCGGCGGAGGCTGCCGCCAAACTCGCGAGGCAGCGCCTCGGCATCGACGAGCGCCCGCATGTAGGCGCTCTGACGGCTGCGGGGCACCCAGACCCGACCCCCGTCGGTGCGGTGGTCGTTGAGTTGCGCCCGGTCGAAGGCGGCTTCCATGATCGCCATCTCAGACGACGGGAGGGCCGTGCCGGCGAGGAGTTCGACCTCGTCGTTGGCCGGTCGGTCGCGGAGCAGCCAGGCCGCCCAGCCAATCGACGCGAGGACGAGGCCCAGCGCGATCACCTGGGCCGGTGTGATCACCTGGGCCAGCGTGCTCAAAGGCGGCTGGCGGTCGCGGAGAGATGGTGAGGGTTGCTGTGCGTCCATGCACTGCCCTTCATGACGGGGAGCTGAGCGGTTTGTGGAAGACGCA
>JBIIFB010000011.1:0-35932 GCA_044237545.1 Pirellulales bacterium | reverse complement strand
CTGTCACTTGAGCCCTCGCGACATCGCCGAGGACCGGCGCTTTGAAAACCTCCACGCGATCTGGCTCGACGGCGACCACTACAAGTGGCGGGCCCAGCGGGCCAATGGCATCGCGGAGGAACTGATCACCGGCTCCGCCACGCCGCGGGAAAAATTCCAGGCCTGGGCCAAGACCGTGCCCCACACGCTCCGCAATCCCCTCTTCCACTGGACGCACCTCGAACTCCGCCGGCACTTCGGCATCGAGGACCTGCTCGACGAAGCCACGGCCCAGAGGATCTGGGACGAGGCCAACCGACAGTTGACCACGGGCGATCTCACGGCCCGGGGCATCCTTGCGCGGATGCACGTCCGCGTGGTGGGCACGACCGACGATCCAGCCGACAGCCTTCAGTGGCACGAGTCGATCGCCCGCGACGCCTGCGCGACGAAGGTCGTTCCCACGTTCCGCCCAGACGCGGCGGCCAGGGTGCACGAGCCTGTTCGTGTGCAGGCCTGGGCCCGCCGGCTCTCCGAGACGGCCGGCATCGGCGCCGACACCTTCGCGGGGCTCGTTGCCGCGATCGACAAGCGGCATGCTGACTTCGCTGCGGCCGGCTGCCGTGCCACCGACCACGGCCTTACCCGCCTGCCCGACACCGACTGCACCACGTCTGAGGCTGCGACCATCTGGCACCGCGCCATGGCAGGCACGGCCGCCACGCCGCACGAGGCGGAACAGTTCGCGGTTTTTCTGCTGCTTCATGTTGCCCGGCTCAACCATGCCCGGGGCTTTTGCATGCAGCTGCACCTGGGGCCGTTTCGCGATCCCAACCCCCGGCTGGCGGCAGCGCTCGGCTCGGATGCCGGCTGCGACACCGTTGGCGACGCCGCACAGGGGCCCGGACTCGTCCGTTTCCTCGGCACGCTCGCCGGCGAGAACGCGCTGCCACGCACCATCCTCTACAACATCAACCCTGCCGACAACGCACTCTTCGCTGCCCTGCCGGGCTCGTTTCAAGACGGCGTCATCCCCGGAAAAATTCAATGGGGCAGCGCCTGGTGGTTCATGGATCAGGAGCGGGGCATGCGGGATCAGCTCAACATGCTTTCCGACCTCGGACTCCTCTCCCGGTTCGTCGGCATGGTGACTGACTCCCGGTCATTCCTCTCTTATCCCCGGCACGAATACTTTCGCCGCATTCTCTGTGACTTAGTCGGTGCCGATATCGCCAGCGGCCGCCTGCCTGACGACGCCGCCTGGCGGCGGGACCGGATCGTGCCGCTGATCGAGGGAGTCTGTGCGGGCAACGCCCAGGGATACTTCGGATTCGACCCCAGCTAAGTGCACCCCATGCCAGTCGGCCGTTTTCGGGGACAGGGGAGCATCTTCTGGAAGCCGCAGCCGACAGCTGCCGCGATCCAGCGGGCCAGTCCCCGCGAGTAGACTCTCCTTCTATGGCTGCTCCCACCCGACAATTGTCCCTCACGCGGCAGCTGGTGCTGCCCGTCGTGGGCCTCGTGCTGGCCGCTGTGCTGGCCAATGTCGGCTTTTCAGCGTGGCTGGCCGTGCGGCGGTCGGCGGAGGCGACGCAGGCCGCGCAGAAACAGGTCGCCGATGCCCTGCGAACATCGCAGGTGTCGCTCTCGGTAGCGGTGCTCGATGCACTCCACCAGCTGACGGGCAACCATTTTCTCGTCTGGCGGGAATCGACTCGCAGTATCGGCCTCTCCACGCTGCCGCCGGAGGCCCTCGGGTCGATTCACGCCAATACGATCGCGGCGGCCCTCCAGCTCGGCAGCGGAACATTCGGCGGGCAGCGTTACCGGGTCGGCCCCGTGCGGAGCGAGGGGGTGCGGCCGGAGACGGTGCTGGTGCTCACGCCGGAACGCGGATTGGGCGCCGCCACGCTGGAGGCGGTCTGGCCCGGGCTCGCCGTGGCCGCGGGGACGCTCGCGGTGCTCGTGCCGCTGGGGCTACGAACGACAGGCCGTCTCGCCTCGAGGATCACCGCTGTCGAACGGCATGTTTCGCGGATCGCCGACGGGGAATTCGGCCACACACTGGCCACCGGTCGCGATGCCCCCACCGCCGGCGACGAGATCAGCCGGCTCGTCGACGGCATCAATCACATGAGCGTGCAGCTCGGCGCGCTGCGGGGCTCGCTCCTCGCCGGTGAGCGGCAGCGGCTGCTCGGCCAACTGGCGGCCGGCTTTGCGCACGAACTCCGCAACGCCATCACAGGCGCCCGCCTGGCGATCGACCTGCATCGCCGCCGTTGCCCGGCCGGAACGGCGGGAAACTCTCCGCCGGACGACAGCCTGCTCGTCGCGACTCGCCAACTCGACATCCTGGAGGAGGAAGTCCGTGGTCTGCTCGCGCTCGCCAGGCCGGCCGAACGAGCAGGGCGGCCCGAGCCTGTCGCTCTGCCGGTCTGCCTCGATCAGCTTCTCGCAGAGGTCCGCGACCTCACGGCGCCGCGGTGCGATCATGCCGGCGTACAAATAGAGTGTGAGCTGCCACACGGTCTGTCGATCATCGGCCGCCACGATAGCCTGCGGGCAGCACTGGTGAATCTCGCGCTCAACGGCATCGACGCGGCCGGCCGTGGGGGACGCGTGCGGATTTCCGCCACCCTCTGCGGGCCGCAGGTCGTGCTGGCCGTCGATGACTCCGGGCCGGGTCCCGCGGAGAGCGTCCGGGAAACCATGCACGAGCCGTTCGTCACCTCCAAGCCGGAGGGGATCGGCCTGGGGCTGGCGGTCGCCCGGGCCGTGGCGGAGCAGCATGCCGGCACGCTCACCTGGGAGCGGGTGGGCGAACAGACGCGATTTGCGATTGTGTTGCCGGCGCAGACACTGGAAGAGCAGACACAGGACGAGCAGACGTCGACAGAACCACGATCCGCCATCCCCGCCCAGCACGACCGCCCATGAGCCGCCTCCTCATCATCGACGACGAGCCAGCCATTGGCTGGAGCCTGCGCGAGCTGTTCGTGGAGGAGGGCCATGCCGTCGAGCTGTCCGCCAGCGTCGAAGAGGGGCTCGAGACCTGTTCGCGATTCATGCCCGACGCGATGCTGCTCGACGTGCGGCTTCCGGGCCGCGACGGACTCTCGGCGCTCTCCGACTTCAAGCAAATCGTGCCCGGTGCACCCGTGGTCGTGATGACGGCCTTCGGCGATCTCGACACAGCCGTTCGCGCCGTGACCGCCGGCGCCTTCGACTATCTCGTGAAGCCCTTCACTCTGGAGAGCGTGTCGCAGGTGATGGGCCGCGCGCTTGCGGAGCAGGCGCTGGCGCTTGCAGGACAGGGCCGGGCGGCGGTGCCTTCGCAGGCGGAAGGCGGGCGTCAGGATCTGCAGCTCCTGGGATCCTCGGCGGCCATGCAGGAGGTGTTCAAACAGATCTCACTCGTCGCGCCGACCGAACTGCCCGTGTTGATTACCGGCGAAACCGGCACCGGCAAGGATGTCGTCGCCCGCGCGATCCACGCGCATAGCCCGAGGCGGGCCGGGCCGCTGGTGGCGACGAGTCTTGCGGCCCTGGCCCCGAGCGTGATCGAGAGCGAACTCTTCGGGCATGTGAGGGCCGCATTCACAGGCGCAACCGCCGACCGAGCGGGACTCTTCGAACTGGCCACGGGCGGCACGCTGTTTCTCGACGAGATCGGCGAGGTGCCTCTCGACGTTCAGGTGAAACTGCTGCGGACACTGGAAACACGGGAGGTGGTCCGCATGGGGTCGGCGACCCCGCAGCCCGTGAACGTCCGGGTGATCGCGGCCACACACCGCGACCTCGCGCAGGCGATCGAAACGGGAGCCTTTCGGGAAGATCTCTACCACCGGCTCCACGTGTTTCCGATTCACGTGCCCCCATTATCCGCCCGGGGCGATGACGTCGAGATCCTGGCCCGACACTTTCTGGACCGCTTCACAGCTCACCGCAGACGGGCGTCGCTGGCCCCCGAATTTCTTGCTGCCATCCGCGGGAGGCCTTGGCCGGGGAACGTCCGCGAGCTCAAACACGCCATCGAATATGCCGCCGTGGTTGCCCGCGGCGGCCTGCTCCAACCTGAACACCTGCCTGCGCAACCCGCCGCAGCGGCGGCCCGCCAGCTGGCACGCGGCCCGGGCATGGATGACCAGCGACTGGTGGCCGCCGTCCGCGCCTGGGTCGACGCTGCGCTCACGCAAGATGGCGAGGCAGGCGGCCCGTTGCACTCGACCCTGATCGACCTGGTCGAGACCACACTCGTGGAGCGAGTGGTCGACGCCGCCGGAGGCAATCGGACCGCCGCCGCGAAGCTGCTGGGCCTCGACCGAGCCACGCTCCGCTCGAAGCTCAGCCGGTGAAGGCTTCCCCGCGCGCGGTGAAAACTTCATCGGCTGCATCGTCATCGGCCCCCATAAAAGCCCCCGGCGTAAGCCGGGGGATCGGGAGACAGGCGTGAAGCTGGGTCAAACGTCGGCCGATCCCATCGCTGACGCTCCGGGCTTGTATGGGGCGTGGGCCGACACAATCGCTTACGCTCCGGGCTTCTATGCCCTCCCCATAAAAGCCCCCGGCGTAAGCCGGGGGATCGGAAGCCACGGCCACCAGCACGGCATACGATTTGCACTGTAATGCTGCCATGCCGCCATCGACCCGCCCATCCCGCTACGGTTCTTCCCGACACGGTTTGAGCCTCGTCGAACTGCTGGTGGTGATCGCCATCATCGGGACGCTTCTGGGCCTGCTGCTTTCGGCGGTGCAGTCGGCCCGCGAGGCTGCCCGCCGCACCCACTGCGGCAACAACGTGCGGCAGCTTGTACTCGCGGTGCACGGCTACCAGTCGGCACGGCAGGCGTTCCCGCCGAGCATGCTCCACACGCCCAAGACGGCGTTTGCCAGCAACAACGGATCCTGGTCGATCCACGGCCGCATTCTGCCCTTCATCGAAGAGGGGGCGGCGGCCGTGAAGGTGAATCTCGAACAGGCCTGGGACGACGGGTTCAACGCGGCTGATCTCTCGAAGAACTGGGGGGTGGTGAAGGATGCCCGCATCGGCTCCTTCTTCTGCCCGAGCGACAGCAATCTGGTCTTTCGCACCAAGACCCGCGGCGGGATGGCCGTGCCCTTTGTGTTTCCGCACACCTACGGCTTCAACTTCGGCACCTGGTTCATCTACGACCCTGACTCGGGGCAGGGGGGGGATGGTTCGTTTCACCCCAACGCACGTCTCACGCCCGCCAGCTTCACCGACGGACTGAGCAAGACGTTCTGCATCGCGGAGGTGAAGGCGTTCACGCCCTACGTCCGCAACACGAACGATCCGATCGGCTATCCAGCCGACGCGGCTCCAGCCGATCCGGCGACGATCGTCTCGTTGGCGACGGGCATGTCGGCGAATGACACGAAGCTCGGCGCGACCACCAACGACAACACCGGCCATACCGAATGGCCCGATGGACGGGTCCACCACAGCGGCTTCACGACGACGCTCGCGCCAAACACCCGCGTGCCATTTGTCTCGGGAGGGCAGACCCACGACTTCGACTTCAACTCCCGACAGGAGGGGAGCAGCAGCTCTACGAAGACCTACGCCGCCATCACCTCCCGCAGCTACCACGACGGCCTCGTCACCACAGCCATGATGGATGGGTCGGTCGCGGCGATCGGCAACAGTATCGACCTGGCCATCTGGCGGGCCCTGGCCACCCGCAGCGGCGGAGAGGTGCGATCGCCGCCCTGATGAGCGGCCTTCTTCGCGGCCTTCTCAGCCTGCGCAGGCCTTACTCGCAGTTCTCGCAGGTCCCCTTCAAGAGCACCTCCGTCACCGCGGGGATGCCCGAACGTTTCCTGGGAGCCTCCGCCGGCTTGCCTCGCGATTTCTTGCCACCAGCGGTGCCGCCAGCCGGACTCCCTGCCCTGGCCACGCCCGGCCGCTGCGTGATTGCCACATTCACGTCGTCCAGGCACGATACCTCGCCGCAGCTTGTGCAGACGAAATGCGGGTGATCGCCGCCGTGGCCATGGCCGTCACCACCCCCATGCCGCTTGGCCTCGAATCGCCAGACGTGGTCGCCGTGATCAACCCGGGTGACAAGCTTGGCCTCGGTGAGTTCGGTGAGGTTGCGGTAGATCGTGGCCCGGTCGAAACCGCGGTGATCGAGCGCTGCGGAGACCTCGGCATGCGTTTCCGGGCCCGGGGCGGTGAGCATGTGCTGCAGGACTGCCAGTCGGGCCGTGGTGCACCGCAACCCTGCCCCGCGGACGAGGCTCTTGATGGCATCAATCGGTCCCGGTTCCGGCGTTTTCACTCTTCCATCCTAACGTACGGAAACTGATCCACCACCGCCATGGCCCTCCGCCACCACGGCAGCCGACAAGAGTTCCACAATCGCCGCCATGAAGGCGGGGAGATCGGAGGGCTTGCGGCTGGAGACAAAGTGGCGATCAACCACGACTGGCGAGTCCTCCCAGATCGCGCCGGCGTTCATCAGGTCATCCTTGATGCCCGGGCTGCCTGTCACCCGCACGCCGCGATAGACGCCGGCCGAAATCGGGATCCAGCCGCCGTGGCAGATCGCTGCCACCAGTTTTCCGTGGGCGGCACACTCCCGCGTCAAATCGAGCACCTTCTCGTCGCGGCGGAGCTTGTCGGGCATCCAGCCGCCGGGGAGCACAATGCCCTGAAAATCAGCCGCTTCCATATCGCCGATCGCCGCATCGCTTGTGCAGGGATAACCATGTTTTCCAGCATACGTTCGGCCCTGTATCGAGCCAGCGACGGTGACGTGGGCTCCGGCCTCCTCCAGCCGGAGTTTGGGGTACCAGAGCTCCAGATCCTCGTAGTCCTCTCCGACGATGACGAGCACGCGGACGCCTTCAAGCGATCGCTGGGACGCGGTACGGTGGTTCATGGGGAAAGATCCTCTGGGTTTTCGAGCTGGGTTTTCTAGCTGGGTTTTCTAGCTGGGTTTTCTAGCTGGGTTTTCTAGCTGGGTTTTCGGGGCGGTGTGGTTCGCTGGCTCGCCGTCGTCCAGCGGCCAGCATTGTCGCTGCCAACAAGGCATCAGGCGAGCGGCCGAACAACCACCCCCCTGATGGGTTGTTCCCGCTATTTTCTCTCGCGGCGGCCCCGGCCCTGAAAACAGCGCGTTTTCATGGCCTATTTGAGCAGGTTCAAAAAGTCGCTTGACTCATCAAACGCTCACGCTACATTCACGCCCCGGCCTACAGGAAGTGGTCACCTTCGTTTCCGCCACTACATCTTGCGATAGCATGCAGAAGGACCTGCTTTCTCGTCGTCGCGACACCTGCCCCCAAAGTCGGGGCATTTTCGCCGGTTGATCGGTTCAGAAAACCACCCATGCCGGCCGATACTGGCTGGTATGTTATCTATACGGAAGTATACTTTAGGCTCGTCCCCATTTCTCCCGTCAGGAGCTCCCTTTTCATGGCCCTACCCGACACCTCCGCCACGCTCGCCGGTCCCGCCGCCTCCACCGGCCAGTCTTCCACCTCCACCGGACAGAGCCCATCCGACCACGGCCGTGCCGCCGCGGGTTCGAACGCCACCGGCCGCGCGGGCCGACCGGCCGCTCCGGTGCCCCTGGAGCTCCGCCCCACCTTCTGCCCGGTCGACGTCGAGAGCCCGTTTGACACCACCGAATGGGAACTCCGCACGGCTGCCATCAAGGGGGAAGACGGCAAGGTGCTCTTCGAGCAGCCGGCCTGCGAGATTCCGGCCGCCTGGAGCCAGTTGGCGACCAACGTCGTGGTCAGCAAGTATTTCTACGGCGAAATCCACACGCCCGAGCGTGAACATTCCGTCAAGCAACTCGTGCACCGCGTGGCCCGCACGATTGCCGACTGGGGCATCGCCGACGGCTACTTCAAGACGCCCCAGGACGGTGAAAACTTCTACCGGGATCTCTCCTGGTTGTGCATTCACCAGCACGGTGCCTTCAATTCACCGGTGTGGTTCAACGTCGGCCTATTCCACGAGTATGGCGTGAAGGGTGCTCCCTGCAATTGGCGTTGGGACGAGGCCAAGCGAGACGTGGTCGTGCCCGACAACCCCTACGAATACCCGCAGGGCAGCGCCTGCTTCATCCAGAGCGTCAAGGACAACATGGAAGACATCATGGAGCTCGCCCGCAGCGAGGCCATGCTCTTCAAGTTCGGCTCCGGCACAGGCACCGACCTCTCCACGCTCCGCAGCCAGCGGGAGAAACTCGCTGGCGGTGGCAAGCCCTCCGGCCCGCTCTCCTTCATGCGGGTCTACGACCAGGTGGCCGCGGTGGTGAAGAGCGGTGGCAAGACCCGCCGCGCCGCCAAGATGCAGTCGCTCAAGGTGACACATCCCGACATCATGGAATTCATCGAGTGCAAGGCGAAGGAAGAAAACAAGGCCCGCGTCCTGATCGAAAAGGGGGGCTACGACTCCAACTTCAACGGCGAGGCGTACAGCTCGATCCTCTTCCAAAATGCCAACCTCTCCGTGCGGCTCACCGACGATTTCATGGAGGCGGCCGACCGCGACGACACCTGGACCACCCGTTGGGTCACCGACCCGTCGAAGGCCGGGCCGACCATGAAGGCCCGCGACGTCACGAAGCGGATGGCGGAATGTGCCTGGCAGTGCGGTGATCCCGGCGTCCAGTACGACACGACGATCAACCGCTGGCACACCTGCCCAAACTCAGGCCGCATCAACGCCAGCAACCCCTGCTCGGAGTACATGTTCCTCGACGACACAGCCTGCAATCTGGCCAGCATCAACCTGATGAAATTCCGCAAGCCCGACGGTGTGTTCGACATCGAGCGGTTTACGGCGGCCTGTCGGATCTTCTTCGTCGCCCAGGAGATCCTCGTAGACCATGCCAGCTACCCAACGGCGCGGATCGCCCGGAACAGCCATATGTTCCGGCCGCTGGGCCTTGGTTACTCGAATCTGGGGAGTCTGTTGATGGCCGATGGCCTCGCCTACGACAGCGATGCCGGCCGTGGACTCTGCGGCGCGATCACGGCCATCCTGCACGGCTCGGCCAATCGGACCAGCGCCGAACTGGCGGCTGCCGTCGGGCCGTTCGAGGGCTTTGCAGCCAACCGTGAACCGATGCTGAACGTGATGCAGATGCACCGCCAGGCCGTCGACACCATCGACGCCTCGTGCCCCAGGTATCTTCACGACGCGGCCCGAAAACTCTGGGACGACGTGCTCGCGGGTGGGCGGAGCCACGGCTACCGCAATGCCCAGGCTACGGTCCTGGCCCCGACCGGCACGATCTCCTTCCTGATGGACTGCGACACGACCGGTATCGAGCCCGATATCGCGCTGGTCAAATACAAGCAGCTCGCCGGCGGCGGCATGCTCAAGATCGTCAACCAGACGGTGCCCTTGGCGCTGCGAACCCTGGGGTACGACGGACCGGCCGTCGAGGCCATCCTGACATTCGTCGACAAGAATGACACGATCGAAGGGGCTCCGGGCCTCAAGGATTCCCATCTGTCGGTCTTCGACTGTGCATTCAAGCCGAGGCTCGGCGTTCGCAGCATCGCCTGGGAGGCACACGTCAAGATGATGGCCGCGGCGCAGCCCTTTATCTCTGGTGCCATTTCCAAGACGGTCAACATGCCGCGTGAGACGACGCCGGCCGATATTGCCGGCGCGTATATGGAAGGCTGGCGGATGGGCTTGAAGGCCCTGGCGATCTATCGTGACGGCTCAAAGGAGAGCCAGCCGCTCAACACGAGCACGGAGGCCGACAAGACCGCCGACAAGACGGCTGCGAAGGCGACCCCCTCACCGCGTCGCGAGCGGCTGCCCGACACCCGTCGCAGCCTGACCCACAAGTTCAATGTGGGCGGCCATGAGGGCTACATCACCGTCGGCCTCTACGACGATGGTCGTCCGGGCGAGCTCTTCATCACGATGGCGAAGGAGGGCAGCACGATCGGCGGCCTGATGGACGCCTTCGGTACCGCAGTCTCGATGAGCCTGCAGTATGGCGTGCCGCTGGAGGTGTATGTGAAGAAGTTCTCGCATACCCGCTTCGAGCCCTGGGGCTACACGAAGAACCCCGACATCCCGGTTGCGAAGAGTCTGGTCGACTATCTCTTCCGCTGGATGGGTACGGAGTTCATCGCCGGCTATCGCGAGGCTAACCGGCCCGGCGGCAACCATGGCACGGGCAGTGGCGAGGAAACCTCCTCCGGTGACGACACTGAAACAGAGCGCAAGCCCGCCGCCACGACGGCGCGCGGGCTGGCCGATGGCCAAGGAAAGGCCCGCACCAATGGCGAAGCAACCTCGAACCGGGGCAAGCATCCGGCAGGAGCCAACGGGCATGCAGTGGCTCCGGCGACGAGCCTGGGTGTGGCTGCAAAGCCGGTGGTCGTTGCCGATCGGAATGCGGCGCTGCTCGAACGGGCTGGTCTGAAGATGGCGGTCGATCCGACTGCCAGTCCGGCCGACCGACAGAGCCAGTTTGCCAAGTTCCAGATCGATGCCCCGGCGTGCGACAACTGCGGGTCGATCACGGTCCGCAACGGCAACTGCTACCTTTGCCACAACTGCGGCAACAGCATGGGATGTTCGTGAGTTTTTTCCTTGGCGATCGGTCAGGACGGCGGTAACGGCTGGAGTGTGGTGCAGGAGTTCATCTGGAGGACGACCGGTCTTCTGGACGAATCTAGTGTCACTGACATTCGACCCGTTTCCGCGTCCCGTCGGAGGTGCCAAACCAAAAGCGTTGGTCCGGATCCTTGAAAAGTACGCCCCCGCCGCCAGCAATGCCGGCAGGGGGATACCCGATCCGCATCAGTTTCGCATGTACTTACCCCGTTCGCAGGCGGACAACAGGTTCGATATACCGGAAGGCCGCGGCAGAGAAATCTGCCGCGGCCTTCTGCTTTTCGGCGAGCGACCAGATTTTCGGCGAGCGACTAGGGCGGCCGTTTGCTGCCGGACACACCCCCAATTAGCATACGGATTCGGGCTGCGGCTTGGCCGCCAGGCTCTGAAAATCCCCCCTGTCTCGAGGTGTTGCGTGCGACGGTGGATCCATTCGCTGATCGTGGCCCTGCTGTGCCTGACGCTCTTTGTCGATACCGCCAAGGCATGTTGGCTGCGGCGGCACCGGAGCCGTTCACAGACCTATCGGACTGCCACGCCCTGTCAGCCCCTCTATCCGCAGCACCACTGTGGGGCATGCGGCGGGTCGCACCCCCTGCCCGTGACCGATTGCTGCGGGAGCGATGCCGCACTGGAATCGGTGGTGCACGTCGGCATGACGCACGAAACACTCGAACATGAAACACTTGAACATGGCGTGATCGAAAATGGCACGGTCGAACATGGCGTGATCGAACATGGCGTTGTGGAAGCAGCCCCGACGACGGCTGGCCTGCCTGTCATGCCTGTCATGCCTGAATCAGCGGCCCCGGCGAGCGGCCCCCCTGCCTCAGCGGTTCCGACCACTTCTGTGCTGACCACGCCAGCCACGCCGCCGCTCCCGCAAGCGGCGCAGCCGATGCCACTGGCAACGGCGAGCCCCGCCTTGCCGCAACCGCAGGCCGCCGCGCAGGAGCCTCTCCCAGATCTCAAGCCCGCCGTAGCCCCGCCGGCGACCGCGGCGATTGCACCTGCCTCAAACGAGCAGCCCATCCTCGTAGCACCAGCGGGTGCGGCCGCTCCAATGCCTCCGGTAGCTGCGGAGCAACCGCCGGCACCTCAGCCGGAGAAGGTTCTGCCACCGAAACCCCCGATAGCGAATCTCTTCGATCTCTTGGACGACGAGGCTGACGAAGAGACGAACGACGCCGAGGCCGCCGCTTCACTTGAGAAGCCGAGCGAGAAGCCCACCGAACCGCCGGTCGAAGAGCCCATTGAGGAGCCGATGACTGAGGAAGCACCCACAGCTCCCGCAGCCGAAAAGCCCGCAATCGAAAAGCCCGTAACCGAAGAACCGGCCACAGACGCATCGGCCGAAGAAAAAACAAGTCCCGCAGAGGCGCAGCCAGATGCGAAGTCAGAGGCGAAGCCAGCTCCGGCGGAAGAGACACCCACGGATGAAACACCCACCATCGAGACGCCCGCGGCGGAGCCGAATAAACTTCCGGCGACTCCGGCAGAGCCGGAGGCCGACCCGTCCGCGGCTGTGCTGGTGGTGCCCCGCGAACCGATGCGGCACTGGCGGGACGCCACGGGCACGCACCATGCCCAAGGCTGGCTGGTCGAACTCGAGTCAGACCGGGTGCGCATTCTGAAGATGAACGGCCGTCACACGACCGTGGCAATCGAATCGCTTTCCACCGAAGACCGTGACTATGTCTCGGTCGTCGGCGGCCGTCTGGCTGCGGAGCAACAGGGCATCACTCCCGCCCAGAGCACCACTGCGGGTCTTTGATCATCTGACGGCATGCTGAGTCGGCTCACACACGATCGTCAGCGAATCCCATCGCTCACGCTCCGGGCTTGTATGCGGCGTGGCGTCGATCGCATGCCGACACACTCTTCCCCATAAAAGCCCCCAGGCGTAAGCCGGGGGATCGGATGCCAGACATGGCGTCGATCGTCGTGCCGACCCCATCGCTTACGCTCCGGGCTTGTATAACCCCGCCCCATACAAGCCCCCGGCGTAAGCCGGGGGATCGGATGCCAGACATGGCGCCGCGTCGATCGTCGTGCCGACCCCGTCGCCTACGCTCCGGGCTTATATGCCCCACGGCGGATCGTGATCTTCAACACAGCCCTGCGTGCCAACCTCACCACGCAGAGCTGCCGTTTTCGCCGCTACTCGTCGAGCACAGCCACCGTCTCGAAAGCCTTGCCTTCGAGCATCTCCAGCGAAGCCCCACCGCCGGTCGAGACATGGCTCACCCGGTCGGCGTAGCCCAACTGCTCGACCGCCGCGGCCGAGTCGCCGCCGCCAATGATCGTGATCGCTCCCTTGGCCGTCGCCTCGGCCACGGCATCGGCCACGGCCTTCGTGCCCGCGTCGAACGGGGGCATCTCAAACACCCCCATCGGTCCGTTCCACACGACGGTGCCTGCCGAACGGACGATCGCGGCATACTGCTTCGCCGTTTCCGGCCCGATGTCGAGCCCCTCGAAACCGTCCGGGATTTCGCCGGCCCTGACAACCTGCTTGTTGGCCGCGGATGAGAAATCATCGGCACAGTGCGTATCAACCGGCAGCACGAGCTTCGAGCCCCCCTGGGCAATCAACTCCTTCGCCAGTTGGACCTTATCCTGCTCCACCAGCGACTTGCCTGTCTTGCCACCCTGCGCCAATGAGAAGGTGTAGGCCATCGCACCGCCGATGAGCACGTGGTCACAGATCGAAAGCAGGTTTGTGATCACGGCGATCTTGTCCGAGACCTTTTTGCCGCCCAGGATTGCCACGAAAGGCCGTTTCGGCTTCGCAATCGCTTCGGCCAGATACCGGATCTCCTTCTCGACCAGGAACCCGACCACGGCCGCCTTGTGAAGTGCCTTCATCGCCACGGGCACCGCATGCATGCTGGCCTCGTTGCGGTGGCAGGTGCCGAAGGCGTCGTTGACGTAGGCGTCGGCCAGTGTCGCCAGACCATCGACATAGCCCTGGTCGTCCCCCTTCTTCTCCCCCTTGTTGAACCGCACGTTCTCGAGCACGAGCACGCCGCCGGCCGGCAGTGCCTTGGCCTTGGCATGCGCGTCGGGCCCGCCGGTGTCGCTGGCGAGCGTCACCGGAACCCCGAGCAGTTCGCCGAGCCGCTTGGCGACGGGAGCGAGCGAAAACTCCTGCTCGAAGCCCTTGCCAGCCGGCCGGCCCAGGTGCGACATGAGGATCGCCCGGCCGCCGCGGTCGAGGATCGACCGGATCGTGGGGAGTGCCATCCGGATCCGCCGGTCGTCGGTGATCGCCCCGGCATCGTCCTGCGGAACGTTGAAGTCGACACGGACGAGGACGGTCTTACCCTGGGGATCGAGACTGGCGACGGATTTCTTGGCCATGTGGGGAATGCTCCTGCAATTGTCACGGGGGGCTACGGTTTTAGTGCTGCGATCGTATGCAACCGGCCCCACCACCGTCCAGCACGACCGTCCAGCCCCACCGTTGGCGCCTGTCCGCGTCACCGCTTCAGATGCCGGTCGAAGAATTCGATCGTCGCCGCATGCACCCGGTCCAGGTCGGGGCCTTTCAGACCATGCCCCACGCCCTCGAGCGTGACAAGGTCCGCCTCGACAGCGGCGGCCGTGAGCCTGTCCACCAGCCAGGTCGACTGTTCAATCGCCACGTTCTTATCGTCGCTGCCGTGGATGCAGCGGGTCGGCGCCGCGTCGGGGGTGACCCACGAGAGCGGGCTGCCCTGGATGTGCAGGGCCCGTTTCGCCTCCAGATCACCGCCGAACCAGAGCGGCAGCACCTCGTGGGCGTCGACGCTCCTGCCGTAGGACTTCGTGAAGTCGTTCGCCCCGTGGACGTTGACGACGCAGGCCACGCCGCTTGACTGCTCGGCATTGCCCCCGTCACCCTCGAAGCGGGGCACATGTCCGGTCACGCCGAGGAGTTGGGCCAGCGTGCCGCCGGCGGAGCTGCCGGTCACGCCGATCCGGTCCGGATCGATCCTGAAGGTCTCGGCATTGGCTCGCAGCCACCGCACCGCGGCCTTCGTGTCGTGGACGGCGGCCGGAAACTGAAACCGCGGCGCCAGGCGGTAGCTGATCGTCGCCGCCACGTAGCCACGGGTGGCGAGCTTGATGCAGAGGTCGTTGTGGCTCTCCCGTTTGCCGGCCCGAAATCCACCGCCATGGATGCAGACCACAGCCGGAAAGGGTCCGTCTGCGGCGTCGCCTTCGGTCTTCGGCCGCGCGATGTTCAGCGAGAGATGCTGGTCATCGGGATTCGCATACTCGACTCCCTCCTGCCAGACGACCGTGTCCGGCACGATTGGGGCCGCCCAGGCCACAGCCGGCCAGGCTGCGAGCCAGACTCCACACAGGCTGATGAGCGTCGCTCGCGTCGTGTTGGGCATCACATGCCGCTGGTTGTGGAACCGTCCCATGTGTTGTTTCTCCAGAAATGCCTTGGCTGAACCGCCGGTCGCATGGGCGAGCCGGCCGCGGGCAGCAGAATGCTTCCCGGTGTTCGATGGACTCTTGTCCGGGAGCATACAGGGGATCCTGGGAGGCAAGAAGATCGTCAGCAGCCTGCCCGGCATCAGCCGATGATTGCGGACGCGTCGAGAACCTTCTCGATCATTCCTACCGACCGGCCGAAAGGTCGCCAGGTAGGTCGCCCGTCACGCTCACGCTGAAGTCGTCGACGACGGCAAAGCCGCGTGTGCCCGAGTGGGCCGTCGCGAAGGTCTGGAGCTGCAGCCGTGGCCGCGGGGCGATGTCAAACCGCCGCGCAGTCGCGATCTCCTTGCCGTTGACCATCACCGTGCCGACGGTTCCGCCATGCAGCGTGTGGCCTTGCGGCGTGTCGTCGATCGTCACCACCACCTGGAAGGGGCCGACTGCCGGCTCGCCCCGGGCGAACACATAGCCCTGGCCGACCGGCTCACCGTCAACCCGGAACCCGACCTGCCAATCGGGCGAGATCAACACCGCACACGACGCGCTTGAGTCAAACGCACGCGGCGGTTCACCGGTGCCGTCGTCGACTACCAACGCCAGCCACCGCTCTGCGTCGGTGGTGCCCTCCTCCGGCAATGTCACCTTGAAGGAGATCGTCGACCGCCGGCCCACGAGCACCGACCAGTCGTGGTCGAGAACTGACCGAACAAACGGCTCTTTGCGTCCCGGCAGAGCGGCGATCGGGATCCAGAGCGACCCATCGCGGACGACACTTGCATAGCCTTCGTCATGATCGATCCACCGCAGCGGCCCCAACTCGCCACCGCTGAAATGATCGACGACGATCGGCTCGAGCGATGACACCGGCCTGGAATCAGTGGCCACCATCCGCGAGCCAAACCCCTGCGTCATCCGCAACGGAGCACCATGATGGGCCCGCGAATGGCCGCTGGCGATATCGACCTCACCGTCGATCACGAACACGTCGGTCTGGCCTGCAGCATCGACGCCCACGGTAAATTCCGTGCCGAGGTCGACAACTTCCCCCGACGGGGAGACGACAGTGAAGCCGTGTGCCGAAGGCGGCACATACGGCGTGATCCGACCGCTTCGTAAAAAGATACGGTCGGCCGAGAGGATCTCGATCTCGGTCGGGGCATGGACCGCGACGATCGCGCCCGAGGCAAACGTGATCTGGGCGGAACCCTCCGCCAGCCGCAGCGGGCCGCTGGCGACATGGTTGCCCTGGCCATCGAACGGCTCCCCATCCCAGCGGGCGTGGTCGTCGTCGGTGAGCGTGGCCACCTGCTCGCCTGCCGGCATGACCACGCGGATGACCTGCCGCGCCGGCTCGCGCCGGCTCAGCATCCACGCGGGGAGGGCCACGATCATAAGTGCCGCAAGGAGCCCCGCAGCCACCCTCAGCGGAATCGACACCGGCATCGAAAACCGGCTGACGCGAACCGGCTCTGGCTGGCTCTGCGGCACGCTGGCATCACCACCGGCCAACTCCCAGGCGAGGATCGACTCGGCCCGCATGAAGCCACGGAAGGCGTCGCGGGCCGCGGGTTCGGCGAGGAGCCGCCGCTCGAGATCGGCCTGGCCATCGGCCGAGAGGACGCCGTCCACCAGCGCAGAGACCAGCCGCAGCACCTCGGCGCGGTCCGCGGATGCAGCGGCTGGCTGGACGTCGTCATTCGCGGGCGTGGTCATAAAAACGTGCTGTCTGGGGTGGGGTTCGTCAGTGGGTGTGGATGGCGTGGTCAGCCGCGGGGTTCGGCGAGCTTCCGCTCCACGCATTCCCGCAGCAGTTCGCGGATGCGGTGGAAGAGCTGGGCCATGGCGTTGGCATTGCGGCCCAGCGACGTGCCGATGTCGGTGAGCGACCGGCCAGATTCGTACCGCTGGGCGAGCACGTCGCGGTGCCGCGGCGAAAGTTCGTCCACGCACGACACGAGCAGGAGCCTGTGCTGCTCAAACTCTTCCGCGGCCCGCCGGCCGGCGGCCCGCTCTTTTTCGATCGTCTCCGTGGCGAGCAGTTCGAGCACGGCATCGTCGAGTTTCACCCTGTGCCGCTTGGCCGCGTCGCGGAGCTTGAGCACCTTGTAGTGGGCCACCCGGCAGGCCCAGGCAAGAAAATCGGTGCCCGCCTCGAACCGCTCGGCCTGCTCCCAGACCGCAAGGTTCGTCTCCTGAAGCACCTCGTCGGCGTCGCCGCGGTCGATGACGAGCGTGCAGATGAACGCATAGAGCCGCCGCTGCGAGGCAGTGAGCAGAGACACGAATTCATTACGGTCGAGCGAGGGCATTGGTTAGTTCGCGTATCTCAGCGTGGAGCCATCGGCCTTCTTTGCCAGAGCATTCCAGACATTGATGTCGATCGAGTCTTTGATGAATTGCACCGCGGCGTCGCCGTAGGCGACCTGGAGACCGCCAGGGTGGAAGCTGTAGGGGGTAAGGGGGCCCGCGTCGTTGTTGGATGAGACGGTGCTCGGGTTTGGTCCCCCCTGCATCCTTACGGTGGAGCCCTGATTGTTGCCATAGCCGGACTGAGACCAGTAGCTACCGCCTGAAAGGATTACTCCCCACTCCTTGAATCCAGCGTCGAACGAATTAAGCACTCTCGGGACATACCCCAGTTTCTCGCAGACCATGATCGTGTTGCTCAGCCCATCGGTAACATCCTTTTCCCGGCACCCTCCCGGCTGGGCTGCGACATCGACACCGAAGAACATACCGTCATTGCTCGTCGTCCCAATCCGCTGGCACATGGAGGTGCTCGTTCCCCGGGAACCGCCATAGTGCGACAGGCCGTTCCACTTGTCGTAGCCTGTGCCTCGCACTGGATTGGTCGGGCAGTCGTAGGCAGTGAAATGATTCTTCATGATTTCTTTGTTCGGCGTCACACGCGGACTCTTTGTGAAGTCGAACTTCGCATACTGTTCGGCCTGCTCGAGGTAGGGAAGCAGTATGGTGGTGAACGATCGGGCGTCGGGAAACCATCGATCGACGCCCGTAGCGATCGAGCAGCTACCGTTGCCGCAACTGAAGTACCTCGAATCATCAAGACAGATCTGCTGCCGCTGCCCCGCCGGAAACGCTCTCATCGCACTAAGGTGGTTGTGACAGCCCACGGCGATGTCTCGGATCTTCGCGGCACAGGTTGAACGCCGCGCGGCTTCGCGGGCCGACTGCACCGCCGGCAGGAGCAGGCCCACGAGCGAGCCGATGATGGCGATCACGACGAGGAGTTCGACGAGCGTAAACGCCGGCCGCCCCACGGGACGAGAACCACGGGAACCGAAGCATGCCATAACAAACTCCTTCTTCAGACGAGATGCCGACGAAATGCAGATGAGACGAGAGAATCACAGGGATGAATCAGACGGTCATTTCCAGGGGCAGTCATTTCCAGGGGCAGTTATTTCCCGGGGAGGCTGGACTCCAGATTGAATTCGATGACGTTGGCTTTCCCCTCCGTCACCTTTGCGGTGAGCCCGGAGGTCTCTGCCGCCAGACACTTCGGCGGCACCTTCCAACTGCTCGGGGAGAGAGGAGGCGCCGGCACGCCCGCGGCAGGGTCCGCCTGGACATACTTCCCGTCGATCAACAGTGGCGGCTCAGGGGCGTCGGCCTTGAATGGGGAGACGAAGTAAACCCGGTGCGGACCGGGGACGGCGCCAACGCGGGCGCCGGGGCCACGGAGCTTGAATGAGCCCCCTGCACCAAGCACGGCGGCCGAGAGCGGCCCCTTGTTGCCCTGGGATCTGGCTGAAAGCGGATCTCGCCCGCTTCCAGCGGCTTGCCGTCGAGCGTCACTCGTCCCTCGACCGGGGCGAAGGCCACGCCGTCCCCTTTTCCACAGCCAAGGGTTGCCGCCGCGACCACCCAGCAGCCGCCCAGCCAGCAACAGCGCCGCAAAGCCTCAGCCCGTCTCAGCGCGGGAACGGCCAACGAGTCTACGGAACGTCCCGAAACCTTCGAAAAGGCCATAAAAACCTCTTTTTCACCATCACACGGTCAATCAGACCGTGACGGAGTAAAAGCCCCCGCCTTAGAAAACCGCCCGACCCGGCCGATCTTACGCGACCGGGAAAAAAATTCCCCGCGAGCCCCCTTGGCTGAGTCCTGTCAGTCTCCGAAGATCGGCCCGAGTTCCTGCGGCCTGCTCAGGCGGCCATGTCTCGCCACTCAGGCCCCGGTCCGCATTGACAGTGATTGTGCACAGAAGTACACTCTTCTGGCGAGGAGGCCGCGACAATGACCACGAGCGAACTACGTCGAGAAATCAAAAAAATTGTCGACCAACTGCCGCCGGAGAGGCTTGCGTCTCTGGCGGACTACGTCCACTTTTTAGGACGTCCCCCCTTGCCGCAACGCATCAAAGCCGCAGAAAAGGCGGTCGCTGACGGCCGCGGCGTGCCGTGGCGCAAGATTCGGTCGGATGTTTGAAGTTATCCTGTCGCCCGAGGCACAGGACTTCTATGCGGCCGCCGATCACCCCGTGGCCCGCAAACTCGCCCGCTGCTTTGGGCAGTTGGAGCGTGAGCCCAGACGGCATAACAACATCAAAATGCTCGACGGAGACCTGGCTGGCAAGCGACGCTACCGCGTCGGTGATTGGCGGGTCATCTACGCGATCGATGATGCACGTCAGGTAGTGACGGTGCTCTCGATCGCCCACCGGAGCGAGGTTTACGAGTAGCGTCACAGTCGCGATTCCGGCATTCCGGGCTGATTCTTGGGTCTCAACGCCGCAAAGCACTCGCTCGCCCGAGGCCCAACGGTCAGGAACGGCCCCGTAATATTTCGTGGCCAGGCGGGTTTCCTTGGTAGCCAATCCGGCCCCGTGCGACCGCCACCTGCGGTCCCCTCCAGCAGGCTGCCCCGCCCGTGAAGCGTTGCCCAGGCATTCCCTGCAGACACCGTTGCCGGCGGTCCCTGCTAGGAAGGTCGCTTCTATCACGGTCTCTTTCATGGTGCCTCGTCACCACGGTGGTTGGCTGTCTTTCGGGCTGCGGCATGGCGACCGCCGCGGCAGCGGCAGCCACCGCGGCAGTGAACTCGACCCATCAGGCGTTCTTCGCCACCCACTGCACAAAGTGCCACTCTGAAAAGACCCAGGAGGGCGGCGTCCGGCTCGACGATCTGCCCTTCGCCATCGCCACGGTCGAAACGGCCGAGCGGTGGCAGAAGGTGCTCGGGGTCCTCAACGCTGGTGAGATGCCCCCGGCCGAGGAGCCGAAGCCAAACCCCGAGACCAAGCTCGAACTCCTCGCCGATCTCTCGCAGGCCCTCGCCGCTGCCCGTAAGGCGATCGGCGACCAGGGCCAGGTCACGCTCGTCCGTCGGCTCAACCGCCGCGAGTATCGCCACACGCTCCGCGACCTGCTCGGCGTGGAGGTCGATACGTCGAGCCTGCCCGCCGATACAGGCACCGGCTCCTTCGATACGATCGGCTCGGGGCTCTTCATGTCGAGCGACCAGTTCGAGCAGTATCTCGCGATCGGCCGCACCGCGATCGCGGCCGCGGCCTCCGACTGGCCGAAACCGGGCGACACTCGGCCTGAGCGGAAGACCGAACGGCGAGAGGCGGAGATAGCGGCCCGCAAGCAGATCGAGGGCCTGCTCAATGGCTACTTCCTCACCGGCTTTCGCAAGGCCAAGGAATGGGAGGCGGCGGGTGCCGATCCCGACAAGACCAAGGACTTCGGCTTTCCAGACGAGCACGAGGCCAGGTTCCGCATCCGACAATATGAGCACCACGGACCGTATCTCGAGCACTTCCTGGCGGCTCCGCATGCCGACTCTGGCGCCTGGCTGATGTATGCCGCCAACAATCATCACGACACCGAGGCGATCACGATCCCACCTGCCGCCCCACCCGGCAACTATCTGCTGCGGCTGCGGGTGGCGGCCGCCGCCGCAGTGCCGCCGGGCCGAAAGTTTCTCGAGATGGGAAGCAAGGGGAGCAAGGACGGCGAGCAGAGCGATTTTGAGACGATCGAGGCCTTTCAGGTGACGGGCACCTTGGATCAGCCGCAGGTGCTCGAAATTCCCGTGCGGGTGACCGCCTCCGGACCCCGCACCTGGTACTTCCGCGAGAAACGCTACAACGACGGCCATGCCGACAGCTTCCAGAACTCGCTCGAAAAAACGAAAAACGGCGTCGGCCGCGACCTCGCGATCTGGACCGACTGGGTCGAGTGGGATGGGCCCGTGCCCAGTGCTACGCCGTCGATGATCCACGAGCAGGTCTTCGGCAGCCTGCCGAAGAAGGGGCCGGAGGAACAGGTCGTCCGCACGATCCTCCGCCGGTTCGGCACGCTAGCCTTTCGCGGAGCCACACCCGCAAACGATTTTCTCGATCGGCTGGTCACCGTCTACGAAACGCGACGGAAGGCCGGCGACGAGCCGCTCGTGGCCATCCGTGAGCCGATGGCCGTCATGCTTGCAGCACCAGGATTTCTCTACCTGGCCGACCCGCTTGCGGCACAGTCTGACTCCGAGCGAGACGATGAACAAAACACTCGGCGGCTTTCCAGTCGTGAGCTCGCCACACGGCTGGCCTATTTCCTCTGGGCCGCGCCCCCCGACGCGAAGCTGCTCGCGCTCGCCGCCTCGGGCGAACTCCGCAAGCCTGCGGTGCTCGCGGCGGAGGTCGACCGGATGATCGCCGACGAAAAGTCGCACGACTTCGCTGCGGGCTTTACCCACCAGTGGCTTTCGCTCGACCGGCTCGACTTCTTCCGTTTCGATCACGAACTCTACCCCGACTTCGACGAGAGCACCCGCGAGGCAGCCAAACGCGAGGTCTACGAGACCTTTCATACACTGCTTGCGGACAACCGCGATGCACGTCAGCTTCTCAAGAGCGACGTCGTTGTCGTCAACGGGCTGCTGGCGACCTACTACGGCCTCGACGACGCCGGCACGCCCGTGACCGGCGATGCGTTTCGCGTCGTAAAGCTCGGGCCCAAGAGTCCGCGGGGCGGCCTGCTCGGCATGGCGGCGATCCTCGCCATGGGGAGCAATGGCGAACGGACGAGCCCCGTCGAACGCGGTGCCTGGGTGCTCCGCAAGCTCATCAATAATCCGCCGCCACCGGCACCGCCGAACGTCCCGCAGTTGGCAAGGCTCGAATCGAAACCGGTCACCACCCGCGAGCGGCTCCGGATGCACCAGGAACAGCCGCAGTGCGCCCAGTGCCACCGCTCGATCGACCCGATCGGCATGGGGCTTGAGAATTTTGACGCCGCCGGCCGCTGGCGGACCGAGGAAAATTTCTACGGCCGCGGCTGGGTCGTCAAGGACAAGGTCGCCGGGAAGGTCGTCAACAAGAGCTGGCCGATTGAGCCAGCCGGAGCATTCCACAACGGCCCGTCGTTTCGCGACTTTTCCGAACTCCGCGATGAGATCGCCACGGCCCACGGCGATGCGTTTGTTCGCGGTCTGATCGAAAACCTGTTCGCGTATGCGATCGGCCGGCCGGTGAGCTTCGCCGACGCCGATGCGATCGAGTCCATGGCCCAGGCCGCCGCCCGCGACGGCGGCCTCAGATCGATCGTTCAACGGCTGGTCGCCAGCAAGGAGTTTCAGACGAAATGAAACACACGATGCCCCTCACCCGCCGCACGATCCTCCGCGCCGCCGGCTCTGCCGTTGTGCTGCCGCTTTTCGAATCACTGGCGGCCCGACGGGCCATGGCGGCGACGGCCCGGCCCAGGCGAATGGTGTTTCTCGGCTTCGGCTGGGGGGTGACCCAGGAAACCTGGTTTCCCGACCTGACACAGACTGGCAAGGCCTATGACCTGCCGGCAGGCCTCGCGCCGCTCCAGCGGCATCGCGACCGCTTCACCGTGATCCAAGGTCTCTCCAACAAGTTCACGAACGAGGCCCACTGGGGGAGCACGTTCTGGCTCACGGGCGCCAACCGCTACGGCGAACCGGGCAAAAGCTTTTCCAACTCGATCTCCGCCGACCAGGTGGCGGCCAGGGCCTGGGGCGACCAGACTCGGTTTGAGTCGCTGCAACTCGGCACACTCGACGCCGCAAACTCTGGACATGGGCCCGGGCTCTCGCTGGCCTGGGACTCCCGCGGCCGGCCGCTCGCGGGCCTCGACACGCCTGTGCTCGCCTTTCACCGGCTCTTTTCCGCCGACGGCACGCCGCTCGAAGCCCGTCAGGCGGCCCTCACAGCCCAGAAAAGCGTCCTCGACGCTGTCCGCGCCGACGCCTCACGGGTGCGGCGCGGGCTCTCGACCGCCGACGCCGACAAACTCGACGAATACCTCCAGTCGATCCGCGATATCGAGACCCGCCTCGCCAAAGAGAAGCAGTGGCTGACCGCACCGAAGGCCACACCCGCGACCGGTCTGCAAGAGCCCAAAGAGGGACTCGCGGGGCGGGACGAAATCCTCCTGATGCATGACATTCTCGTGGCGGCACTCCAGACCGATTCGACCCGGGTGGTGACCTACCGCCAGCCGGTCGGCACGCTGCTCAAGGGCCTCGGTATCAACGTGGCCCCCCATGATATGAGCCATTACCAGCCCGGCGAGCGGATGGCGGCCTCGCAGAAGCGGGATATCGTGCAGAGCGAACTCTTGGCTTCACTGCTCGACAAACTCAATGCCGTGAAGGAGGCTGATGGTTCGAGCCTGCTCGACAACACGACGCTCGTCTACGGCAGCAACATCCGCTCGATCCACTATCTCGACAACTGCCCGACGCTGGTTGCCGGGGGCGGGGCGGGCATCCGGCTGGGCGAACATGTCGTTGTGCCGGAGAAGACACCGCTGGCCAATCTCTGGCTCACGCTCCTTCAGACCGCGGGCGTGAAGGCAGAGTCGCACGGCGACAGCACGGGTGTGATCAAGGAGATCCTCTCCTAATCGCAGCGACCTCCGGGCAACGCCGTGGTTCGGGGTGAGTTTTTCCATGGAACATCATCGATGCCTCCCGTGGCCCCTGGTTTTGTTCGATGAGGTATCGTCGCACTCCGTCCCGTGGCCCCTGGAAGTCTTTCCTGGCCCATCATCGATGCCTCCCGTGGCCGCGAGTTTTGTTCGATGAGGTATCGTCGTACTACGTCCCGTGGCCGCGAGTTTTTAACTTGCGGAATCCGCTACGGAAGAAACAAAAACATGGCAAGTTAAAAACTCGCCCCCACAAAAACTCGCCGCCAGGGGGCATGGCCAGGTGGTCTCGGACGCCGACAACGCAAGCGGGTATTCTGCCAAGAGACGTTCGGCCAAGAGCCGCGCCCCTGGAGTGCCCCGATGAATGCCCCCCTGCCTTGCCGCGCTGACTATTCTCAAACGCCCCGCTCGGCCTTCATGCTCCCGAGCGGCGAACGCCCGAGGACCCGGTTTTCCGCCCGGTCTGCCGGCCGGGGGCTCGTGGCGGTGGGAACGTGCCTGTCGCTGATCGCCTGCGGATTGGCCGCAGAGCCGCTCTCGGTCGAGGAGATCGCGACGACTGCCAAGCCGTCGGTCGTCACCATCCGCTACACAGGCCGGCGGCGGGGCGACGAGGGACTCGGCACCGGCTTCGTCGTCGCCGATGGGCTCATCGCCACAAACCTCCATGTCATCGGCGAGGCCCGACCGATCAGCGTCGAACTGTCCGATGGCAGCCGCCACGAGGCGACCGCCATCCACGCCTCGGACCGGGCAGCGGATCTGGCGATCGTGCGGATCGCCGCCCGCGGGCTCGCCCCGCTGCCTCTCGGTGAGGCCGACGCAGTCGTCGATGGGCAGGAAGTGGTGGCCATCGGGAATCCACACGGTCTGGAACGCAGCGTCGTGGCAGGCCGCGTGTCGGGGCTGCGGGACATGGATGGCATCCGCATGATTCAGCTCGCACTGCCGGTCGAGCCGGGCAACAGTGGCGGCCCTCTCCTCGACCGGCAGGGCCGCGTGCACGGGATCGTGTCGCTCAAGTCGCTCGTCACCCCCAACCTCGGCTTCGCCGTGTCGGTCGCGCGGCTGCGGGAGCTGCTGAAACGGCCAAATCCAGTGACGATGGACCGCTGGCTGACGATCGGGGCTCTCGATCCAGCGAAATGGACAACCGTCGGCGGTAGCCGCTGGCGGCAGCGGGCCGGGCGGATTTCGGTCGCTGATCCCGGTGAAGGCTTCGGCGGCCGGTCGCTCTGTCTGGCCGTCGAGAAACCACTGGAGGAACCCTGCGATGTCGCCGTCTGGGTCAAGCTCGACGACGAGGCGGGCGCGGCCGGGCTCGTCTTCGCAGCCGATGGCGGCGACCGCCACTACGGGTTCTACCCTTCGGCCGGCCGTCTGCGGCTCACGCGGTTCGACGGCCCCGACGTTCTCTCCTGGAAGATCCTCGATGAACGGCCAAGCCCACGGTATCGCCCCGGCGGGTGGAACCATCTGCGGGTCAGCCGCCACGACGGGAAGATCACCTGCTTCGTGAACGATGACGTCGTCTTCGAGTCGACCGACCAAGGACTCGCCGGCGGCCGGGTGGGGCTGGCAAAGTTCCGCGAGACGGAGGCGGAATTCCGGGGCTTCGCAGTGGGCCGCGATCTGCCACCGGTGATGCCGCCGCCGGAGGTGCTCGCCCGCATCGAATCACTCACCTCCGCGCTGCCCGCCGAAGGCCCGCCAGCCCGAGGCATCATCGAGAAACTGCTGCCCGAGGGAGATGCCGTCGGCGCGGCACTATCCGGCCGGGCGGCCGAACTGGAGCGACAGGCGGCGCAGCTTGAGGCCCTGGCGGCCGCGATCCACGAGCGGCGGACACTCGACAGACTCTCTCTGCTCGTCAGCCGCGACGAGGCTGAGATCGACCTCTTCCTGGCCAGCCTCGTGATCGCAAAGCTCGACAATCCCGACCTCGACATCGATGCCTCACGCCGCGAGCTCGACCGGCTCGCCGACGACGTGGCGAAGCGACTGCCCAAAGACGCCGACAACGACGCGAAGCTCGCGATGCTAACCAACGTGCTCTTCAACGAGCTTGGATTTCACGGCAGCCGCGGCGACTATTACAACCGTTCCAACAGCTACGTGAACGAGGTGCTCGACGACCGCGAGGGTATCCCGATCACGCTCGCGATCGTTTCCATGGAGGTCGCCCGGCGTCTGGGGCTGAAGCTGGAGGGGGTCGGATTTCCAGGTCATTTTCTCCTCCGCTACACGCCGGCAGCAGACGCAGCAGACGCGAATAACACGATCAAGTGGATCGACGTCTTCGACCGAGCGACCGAGCGGACCCGCGACGATCTCGCCAGGCAGCTTCGTGAAGACTCAGGCGAGGAGCTGACCGATGATCACCTGGCCGTCGTCGGCCCGCGAAAGATTCTGGTCCGCATGATCGGCAACCTGCTCGGCGTCGCGGGCCGCGAAGGCCGTCAGGCCGACACACTGCGTTACCTGGATGCGATTCTCGTGATCGACCCGGACTCCAGCCGCGACCGCGTGACGCGGATGGTCACAGCCGCCCGACTCGGCCGCCGCGACACCGCCCTGGAGGACGCCCACTGGCTTCTGGCCCACGAGCCACCGGGCATCGACCTCGACCAGATCAGCCGCCTCGTCGACCGCCTGGAAGGCGACCGCTGAAGAGCCGGGGCGGATGCCGTGCTGCCGATCCCCCGGCTTACGCCGAGGGCTTCTATTGGGAGCGGGCATACAAGCCCGGAGCGGGAACGCCTGTATCGGCACAATACAAGCCCGGAGCGTAAGCGATGGGATTCCCGTGCTGCCGATCCCCCGGCTTACGCCGAGGGCTTCTATTGGGAGCGGGCATACAAGCCCGGAGCGGGAACGCCTGTATCGGCACAATACAAGCCCGGAGCGTAAGCGATGGGATTCCGTGCTGCCGATCCCCGGCTTACGCCGAGGGCTTCTATTGGGAGCGTAAGCAACGGGATTTCCCGCCTCCGGGCTTCATACAAGCCCTGAGCGTGAGCGACGGGATTCCGTGCTGCCGATCCCCGGCTTACGCCGAGGGCTTTTATGGGAGCGGCCCATCACTGGCATTTCGGCCGAGGGCGAGCCATAGTCGTTGCATGGATCAGGTCACTCTGCAACGCAGCTTCTGCAGCCCCGGCATCGTCCCACGCGTGGTCGTGCTCGTCGCTCTGATTGTCGCACTGATTCAGGCCGCCGGCGCCGCCTGGGCCGGGCCGCCCCCCGCCGGCTCGCTCCCCTGGCAGCCCGATTACGCCGCTGCCATTGCCGCCGCGCAGGCCGCACACCAGCACATCGTCGTGATGCTCGCCAGCCCCGATTCCGAGCCCTGCCGCCGGCTTGAAACGGAGGCTCTAGCCGATCCGCTGATTCGCGAGGCGCTCGCAGACATGGTCTGGCTGCGGGTGGAGAACGATGCGGTGCTCGAAACACAACTGGGGGCGAAGGGGCATCCGACGCTGGCCTTCGTGAATCCATTTACCGGCAGCGTGCTGCACCGCTGCTCCGGCGACAAGCCTGTGGAACTGCTGGCCCGCGAGATCGTGCATGCCCGGCGGGCGATCGGTCTGGCCCTGCCGCCGCAACTCGATGCCGTCGCCAAGCGGATGTTCTCCTTCGACGAGGAGAAGGCCCGGCAGCTTCTGGATGTCGCCGACGTCGCCGGGCTCGTGAAACTGCTCGCGCCGGCGGCCGACGACGACTCGCGGCTGGCGAACTTTCTGGTGGCTGAGTTCGTCCTCTCGGCAGGTATGGAGCCGGATGACGTGCGGTTCCTGGCCGGCACCGATTGCCTGATCGGCTCAGACGCAGCCGTTCACCTGGACGATCCGGCACTCCTCGCCGCCCGGCGGCCCGACCTGGCGGAATCGTGCGCGGAATATCCCCTGCCAGAATCGAGGCTCGTGCTCGTGCCGTTCGAACGAGCCACGGGGCTCGACGGGGCTGTGAGAATCACGGCCCCCGGCTGCCGGCTCATCAGCGACACGATCCGCTTTGCCGGACCGCTGCCGGCAACGGCCATCCAAACCCGCCGGTATGAGGTGCGTCGGCTCGCTGACGCCGAAGCGGCACGGCTGACCGGCCGCGTGCTCACGCCAGACGGCACTCCCGCTGCCGCCGCGATCGTCCGGATCGACGACTGGTTCGTTCCCCGCTCCGACACGATGCCGCTCCCCACCCCCGTCTGCATGCGAACCGATGCCGCCGGTCGCTTCGCCTTCCCGCATGTCTCGCCCGGCCGCTGGCTGGTGCGGGCGGAGAGTCCGGGTGGTGAACGGGAACAGTTCGTCACCATCGAGCCGGCCGGCCACGCGGAGTGCGAGCTGACACTGACCGCCGTGACCACAGTGGGGCTGCGGTGGACGCTGCAGACACACGAACTCTCCCAGGATCTGGCGGGGCCGGGCGTGCAGAACGGCGAGGCCTTTTTCAGTGTCGCCAGCAGCCGGATCGCGCTCTCCTGGGGCACGCGGATTCGCACCAACGACTACGGCGACCTGATGCTCGCCCAGACGCCGCTGACAGACGACAGCCTGCCAGAGGAAACTCGGCAGGCACTCGCCGTCCTGCCGGCGGGGACGCCCGTCTGGTATCTCTTCGACGCGGCCTACACCGAGGATTTTCAGCCGCTCTCGGGGCTGCATCGGGAGGACCGTCCCTTCGATATGATCCACGCCGTCCGCGACGGCAGCCGCCTGCCCGATCAGGAGTGGGCGATCATTGGGCCCGTTCTCCCCCAGGCCCTCGCCAGAGTGCGGGAGCGGGGCAGCTACTTCCAATTCGCCCGCGGGGAGCCGGTCCGCAAGGGAGATGTCTTCACGCTCCGCACCGCCACCCGCAACGGTTTTGCCAAGCTCGAGGTCACGGACGTGACAATCGTCACTCCGGAATCTCGATGACCGCCTTGATCACGCCACTGTCCGGCTCGAGCAGCCGGGGAAATACGTCGCACGTGTCGGCGAACGGCACCTGGTGGGTGATCCACGGCCCCGTATCGATCGTGCCCGCCTCGATCAGGCCGATGATCCGGGAGAAGTCGCGGGACAGGGCGTTGCGGCTGGCGAGGATCGTGAGCTCGCGGCGATGCAGCACCGGAGCATGGGGCAACACGACGTCGCTCTGCGTGATGCCGACGTAGACCAGCCGCCCGCCGAAACTGCAGAGCTTGAGGGCATTGGCCATGCTCGCGGCACTGCCGGTGGCATCGACCACGACGTTGCACATGCTGCCGTCGGTGAGTGCCGCGACGGCCTGCTCGTCGGAGGCATCCCCACGGGCGACGAGGGTGTCGGCCACGCCCATCCGGTCACGGACAAACTCGAGCCTTCCGGCCATCATGTCCATCACGATGACCCGGGCTCCCGAGAGCTTGGCGAATTCGACGACCGACAGGCCGATCGGCCCGGCACCGATGACGAGCACTGTCTCGTCCGGCTGCGGTCCGCCCCGGTCGACGGCATGGCAGCCGATGGCGAGCGTCTCCACGAGCGCATTCTGCGCGTGAGAGAGGCCGGGCGAGCGATGGAGTTTTCTCGCCGGCACCGTGAAAAGCGGCCGTAAGCCCCCGTCGCAGTGCACGCCCAGCGTCTGGTGGTGCTCACAGCAGTTGGTCAGTCCGCGTCGGCAGGAGGAACAGGCCTGGCAGTTGATGTAGGGTTCGACGCAGCAGCGGTCGCCAGGCTTCACGTCCACGACACCGGGGCCGACGGCCACCACCTCGACCCCCAGCTCGTGCCCCGGGATCCGCGGATAACTGAAAAAGGGCATCTTGCCGAGGTAGCCGCCGTAGTCGGTGCCACAGATACCGACGGCATGCACGCGGACGACCGCCTCGCCGGCCTGCGGCGCGGCGGGCTCCGGCATGTCGATGAACCGAAACACCCGCGGCTGTTCCAAAAGCAATGCCTGCATCGCGTCACTCCCGTGCCCTGAGACTCTGTCCGAGACGATAGAACCGGGCGGCGGTGCCGCCCCAGATCGCTTCCTGTTCCGTGGCCGAGAGCGCCGCACAATACTCCCCGACGATGCCCACCACCTCCGCATAGTCACCGGCGAGCAGGCAGACCGGCCAGTCGCTGCCAATCATCAGCCGCTCTGGGCCGAAGGCCTCCAGTGCAACGTCGAGGTAGGGCGTGAAATCAGCTGGCCGCCACTGCCGCCACGAAGCCTCGGTCACCAGCCCCGACAGCTTGCAGCAGACATTTTCATGCGCGGCCAGGGCCTCGATGTCCCGCCTCCACGTGTCCATGTCACCGGGGTTTGTCCACGCCGCGAGCTGTGGCTTGGCCAGATGGTCGAGCACAAAGGGCTGATCGGGCTTCCGCGCGACGAGCTCCACGGCCGCAGGCAGCTGTGACGGATAGAGCAAAAGGTCGTAGGTGAGCCCGAACGGCAGCAGCTGCCCGAGGCCACGGACGAACGCCTCGCCGAGAAGAAACCGCGGGTCAGGCTCGTCCTGCACAACATGCCGCACACCCACGAACCGCTCCCGGTCGGCGAAGCTGGCGAGCTGGTCGGCAACATCCGGACTCCGCAGATCGACCCAGCCGACGACACCGAGGATAAGCGGGTGGTCTTCTGCCAGTTGGAGGAGCCAGCGGGTCTCGTCCAGGGTCTGCCGGGCTTGCACGGCGACCGTGCCGCCGATGCCAGCCGCCGCGGCCGGCGTCGCGAGATCCGTGGGAAGATAGTCGCGTGCCAGCCGCTCCATGCCGGCCCCGATCCACGGATACTTCGCGGCCGAATAGCTCCAGAAATGGTGGTGGGAGTCGATCTTCATGGTCATGCAGTCTTCATGGTCATGCAGATGGCCGTCGCCTTATGAGCACGTGCGTCACGTGGGTTCGTTATTTTCGGGGAGCCCCTCGGTGTGGCCGATGTTTTTCACCGGGGCGAAGATCGCCTGCACGTCAGCGAGCAGTTCGGTGTCGAGCGGTTCGGCGGCCCAGGTGGCCCAGTCACGGATGTTGTTCGGGTTGGCACTGCCAGCCACCGTCGTGGCGATATCGGGATTGGCAAGGGCAAACTGCAGGGCCAGCTTCGCGATCGGCGTGCCACGGGACCGGCACAGATCCGCTGCCCGCCGGGCGGCCGCCTTGACCTCTTCTGGCTCCTTGAGCCAGGCCGGCAGTGGTGCGTCGGTCAGCAGCCGGGCGCTGAACGGGCCGGCGTTCATGACACCGATGCCCTTGGCCTTGAGCATAGGGATCGTCTCGTCTGCAAACCGGGTGTTCTGCAGCGTGTACTGGTTGTAGTTGAGGACGCAGTCGACGCTGGTCTGGTCGCAGATGGCGCGGAAGATCTTCTGGGGATAGCCGCTGAAGCCGAGACACCGCACCTTGCCCGCCTGCTTGATCTTCCGCAGGGCGGGAAGCGTCTCGTCGACGATGATCTTCAGCGGCACAAACTCGATGTCGTGACAGAGGATGATGTCCAGGTGATCGACACCCAGCCGGTGCAGCGACACATCCACGCTCTCGGCGACCCGCCGGGCCGAGAAGTCGAAGTGCGGCAGGTCGTAGCGGCCAAGCTTCGTGCAGAGGAGATAGCTGCTGCGGGGCACATTCCGCAGTGCCACGCCGAGCAGCACCTCACTCATGCCCCGGCCGTAGAAGGGGCTTGTGTCGATGAGGTTCATGCCGCAGTCGAGCGCCACCCGCACGCTCTCGAGAGCCTCGTCGAGCGTGACCGACCGAAATTCCTGCCCGAGTGAAGAGGCACCGAAGGCAAGGAAGGGCACCTCGATTCCGGTGGTGCCAAGCGGGCGGGTTTTCATGAGAGACGTTCCTGGCAGGATCGGGGCTACAGCGACTCGGCATCTCGAGCCCATGTCAGAATGTGCGACAGCCGACGGAGAGCAGGAGGTTGGCCCACGGACGCTGGTCGGCGGTCTGAATCGTGAGCACATGGTCGGCCGAGGCGACCGCCTCGTAAAAATCCCACTTCACGATCGGTTCGAGCGTGCAGTCGCACGCCGCAGCGGCGAGGATTCGGCGATACTCGTCCCAGACCGGCGGATCCCCCGGCGTGGCGGCGGCATAGGGGTCGGTGCGATCGACGCCAATCGTGTGCACCTCGTCGATCCGCACCGTGCCGAGGATTGCCTCGAGCACCTGCGCGACCGTCGGCACGCCTGGCATGAGCTGGAGCGAGACGAGTTCCGCCCGCGGCCCGCGTTTATTGGCGGCGGGATAGTTGCCGTCGGCGATGAGCACCTTCGAGTGGTGACCCGCCTGGGCGAGAATCCGGAGAATGTCGGGGTGGAGCAGGGGGGTATTGAGCATCGTTTTTGTCCGGTTGCGGGGTCTCTTGTGCTTGAGTCTCTTGTTTCAGCGTCTCTTGTTCCGGCATGCCTTGTTTCAGCATGTCTTGGGCGATCGGGCATCAGCCGTGGATGGCCACCTGGGTACGGAGGCTGGCGATGGTCTGACGGGCGGCGTCGAGTGGCGAAGGCCGCGGAAACACCTCCGCCGACAGATAGCCTTGGTAGCGAATCCCAGAAAGCGCCGCAACGACCGGCCCGGCTGCGGTGTGGCCCAGACCCATCGCCTGCCGATTGGAATCGGCCCAGTGGATATGGCCCACCCGCCCGCCCACGGCGACGAGGGCGGCAGCGACGTCGACCTCCTCGATATTCATGTGAAAGAGGTCGCAGAGCAGCTGCACATGCACAAGCCCCCGTGACTCAAGCCACGCCAAGGCCTTGCCCTGCTGGTTGAACAGGTTTGTCTCGTAGCGGTTCAAGGGCTCATAGAGCAGCACCTGCCCCTGCCCGGCGGCACGGGCCCCAAGATATTCAAGCGCCATGCCGAGGTGCTCGACCGCCTCCTGCCGCGACATGGCTCCCTCGATCTTTCCCTGCATCGACCCGATGATCGCAGGGGCGTTGCACTGGCCGGCCACGTCGATAATCGCCGCAATGTACTCAGCCGCCGCCGCCCGCACGCTCGCATCGGCATGACAGAGGTGGAGCTTGTGCTTGACCCAGCCGGCCCCGGTGCCGACCGCCGCCAGCGCCAGGCCATGCTCCGCCAGCAGCCGCCGAATCACCGCCACGGGAAAGGCTTCGGCTGACTCCGGGAAAATCTCCACGGCGTCGTAGCCCAGTTCGGCCGCCGTCCGGCACGCCGCGTCGAGCCCGTCGAGTCCAGCAAGCCCATGGAGGCTCGCGTGAAACACAAACGGGCCCTCTCGCGCCTCGGGCACCAGGCAGATCGTGACTGCAGATTTCATGGCTTGCTCGTAGGGCTTACGCCGAGGGCTTTTATGGGAACGTGAGCGACGGGATTCCTTGCTGCCGATCCCCCGGCTTACGCCGGGGGCTTTTATGGGGACGTGAGCGACGGGATTCCTTGCTGCCGATCCCCCGGCTTACGCCGGGGGCTTTTATGGGAACGTGAGCGACGGGATTCCTTGCTGTCCGGCTTCATACAAGCCCTGAGCGTGAGCGACGGGATTCCTTGGTGCAGCCGACCATCGTTAGCCGAGAAACAGCGGACGGAGATGGCGGTCGAAAATGTTCTCGGTCACCTGCCGGGCCACGATGTCGCGGTTGGCATCGAGCAGATCGGTGTAGCGTGCGCCCTGCTGCGCGGCCACCTTGAAAGACACATGCAATAACTGGCGGACATGGGCATTGAAGTCGGGATGCAGCGGCACGTGCCGAATCGCGGCGGCGAGTCTCGGGCCACTCCAGCGGTTGACCTCCGCACTCGACGGCAGACGCGAACGATCGATGTCGATCACCGCGGCATACGGTCCGCAGAGCTCATCGACATGCTCCAGCGCATAGGCATAGATTTCCCGGGCCAGCATGAGACCGTCGCCGCCGGCCTCCGCCAGGCCGATCAACTCCTCCAGCCAGGTCGTCCCGGCCGTCTTCAAATGCACTCCGGCGCCGGTGGCCGCAAGCACCCGCCGGATCACGGGATAGAGCGAAAACTTGTCGCTGCCTGAGTGCACCGACAGTTTCAGATTCGGCGGCAGGCCAAACTGGTCGGCCGCGAAGGCCAGCACCGCGATGTCGTCGCTGAACTCCCGACCGAACGCCGCCAGGTCGCCGACGTAGTCGACCCCTTTGTTGAACCGGCCGGTGAACTTCGGCGCGATGGTCTCCAGGGGGACCCCCTCATCGGCGAGCATCGCCAGGATCACCAGCAACTCCGGCGGCGTCTGTGGGCGGTCGGTTTCGTCCATGCTGACCTCGGTGACGAACGGCCTGCCCGCTCGCCTGGTCTCGATGTGGCGGTAGATGTCCCCCGCCGCACGACAGGCGGAAAAATAGTGCCGGATGATCGCCCCGAGGCTCGTTGGGTCGAGTTGGATCGGCTCCAGGCAGCCTGGAATCATCAGCCTTCCGACCAGAGCGGCGTGCCGGGCCACACAGGCCGCGACGTCGCTCTCACTGGCCGCCGCGCCGATGCTGTCGGCGACGTCGATCGTGAAAAAATCACTGGAGTCGAGGAATCGATCGACCGTTTCCAGCCGAATGTGGTCGGCGTCGACGAACCAGGGAAAACGCCAGTTGCGTGCTGCCACGGCGGCCGCGGCGGCGGCCCGCACGCTCGCCGGCTCGCTGCCGATGAAGCTGTGCTCGCGGTTGGACTTGTTCCACACCGGGGCAACGACCACGCCCTCGGCGGCGAGCTGCTCAAACGCTGCCAACTGGGCCGCGGCCTGATGGGCGAAGCGATCACCGACGCCAAAGGAGAAGCGGGGCAGGGACATGCGGGCTCCGACCGGATAGTGGACAGAGGAACGATGCGTCACGAGCACGGAAGGGAACGATGACTGTCAGGAGGAATGTCGCTGCCGCAGCTTCCTCGGGCAATGATGATTCTTGACCGTAGGATAGCTATTCTTGACCTCATGGCAGCGCATGCTCGACAGACTACACGACCACAACGGCCTCCACCCCGGCGGCTGCCTGCATTCGTGTCGCGGCAGGTGGTGTCGGCCCGCCGGTGGTTTTTGAACCTGCGACCGGCCCGGCCAGACCGCCAGCCTGGGATCGCTGTTGTCTGCGGTGGGTGCGAACGGGTCCGTGCCGATTATTTTTTAGACCGCAGCGACTTCCCCTATTTCTGCATCGAGTTTGTCGCCGCCGGCCGCGGCACACTCACACTCAGGGGCCGCGACCACGACCTCGTACCGGGGAGCGTGTTTGCCTACGGCCCCGGCATCCCGCATGCCATTCGCACCGACCCAAGGGCTCGGCTGCGAAAGTATTACGTCGATTTCATCGGCACGGCCGCTGTCGCCCGAATGCAGGCCGCACGCATCGCCGCAGGAAGTGTGCTGCGGGTGCCGCAGTCGCGTGAGATCAACGAGATCTTCGAGCTCCTGCAGCAGTGTGGCCTGACGCATTCTTCCCACGCGGCCGCGCTCTGCGGCCAGTTACTTGGCGTCTTGCTCACGAAGATCGCCGAGCGGGGCCTGCGGGCCGACGACGTCGATCCCAAGGCGTTTGAAACATACGAGCGGTTTCGCGTCCATCTCACGCATGAACACCGCCGGTTCCGAGGCGTCGCTGAAGCCGCCCGTGACTTTCAGATCTCGACGGCCTACGCCTGCCGTCTCTTCCGCCGGTTCGACACAACGTCTCCCTACCAATATCTGTTACGAACACGGATGAACCTTGCAGCCGACCTGCTGGCCCGCCGGGAGAGCGGAGGAGAACGGATGCTCGTCAAGCAGGTCGCGGCCCACCTCGGCTTTGCCGACCCGTACCAGTTCTCGCGGGCCTTCAAGCGGGTGTTCGGCGTGAGCCCGGCCCGCTTCCAGCGGGAGAACGCCGGGTAGCTGCTGCCGACGCACGGTCTTACGGATAGTCTCCGGCGGCGGGGAGGGTCGGGCGAGGGGCAGCGTCAACTCCCGGACAAGTTAAAAACTTGCCGCCACGAGGAGAGGGGGAGGGACTGGATGGAGCCGGGATCGGCTGAAGCTCGACGAGCGTTGG
>JBIIFB010000256.1:0-3837 GCA_044237545.1 Pirellulales bacterium | reverse complement strand
CGCCTCGAGGAACCGTCGGGGCGAGAGTTCACCCCGGCGGGCCGCAGACCCCTTCAGGAGCACGTATTGGTCGATGCCGTTGCCGTCGAGGATGGCCGGTGCCGTGGCCGACTCAAGCTTCACGTCAGCCAAGATCGCATCCCGGACCGTGGCCAGTGCGATCGCCTCATCCACGGCCCGCTTGGCGGCGGGGCTCTTCCAGTCGAATCCCGGATCGGCCAGGCGGCTATTGATCAACGCGGGTGGAGACGGATCGCTCCGCCGTGGCTGCTCGAGGCTGGCCACCGTTTCGGCCACCGACACGGCGCCCGCGACCGCCGCATATTCCACATGGACAATCCGGCCGCTCTCCCAGGTGAGATCCTTCCGCAGATCCTGCCGGATCCATTGCCATTGACCATCCGTGTTGGCCTTCGTCAGATGCGAGCCATAGATCGGCCCGCCCTGAAGCAGAAGATGGCCGTCGACAACGACGAAGATCTGCACGTGGCCGCGGACGCGGTGCCAGATCACGCCGTCCTTGATCAGCACCTTGGGAGTCCGCAGCACGCGGCCAGCCCGATCGACGTTCCCCAGCGGCGGTGTATCCCGTTCGCCCGTCGATCGCGTGGCCGACCAGACAGCGTCGCTCCGGGCATGGCCGAGCGGCTCGACCCGCAGCTCACGGGGCAGCCCCTCCACCTCCGGCAAGAGCACCGGCTCCCCTGGCGGAACGGTGGCCCGCCCCCAGGCGGCGGCATCGGCGATGATGGGCGTGGAGTGTTCACCGCGGGTGTAGTCGGCGATCAGAGTCTCGCCGGAAGCCGGCGGGCTGTCGGCAGACGCGGTCAGGCCCTGGTCTTGTTCTTGGTCTTGGCGCAGGCGCAGCCTGTCGTCGGCGGGACCGAGCGCGGCTGTGATCAGTGGCAGAAGCCGGTCGCGGGCGTCCCTGTCGGCGGCATCGAGCCTCCGGGCCACCTCCCGGTTGGCCTCGAGCGTTTCGAAGGGCACCTGCCGGTAGCTACTCGACATGAGCATGCCGGTGAGGGCGTAGTAGTCTTCGTTGGAGATGGCGTCGAACTTATGGTCGTGGCAGCGGGCGCATCCCAGGGCCAGCCCGAGAAAAGCCTTGCCGAACGTGTCGATGCAGTTGTCCATCCGATCGGCCTCGTCCTGCGCGATGTCGACCGGTCCATGCAACGCCTCACCCAGAAACCAGAACCCCGTGCCAACGACCGACCGGTTTGCGCCGGAGCGTGGGTCGATCCGCGGCCGCTCGACAAGGTCGCCGGCGATCTGCTCGCGGACAAACTGGTCGTAGGGCAGATCGTCGTTGAATGCCTGCACAACCCAGTCGCGGTACTGCCATGCGTTGGGGATCGGGTAGTCAAACTCGTGCCCTCGCGCCTCGCCGTAGCGGGCCACGTCGAGCCAGTGCCGGGCGAAGCGTTCGCCGTAGTGGGGCGAGGCGAGCAACTCGTCGACATAGCGGTCGAAGGCTGTCTTGTCTGGATCGTGAGCGATCCGCTCGACAGCAGCGGCATCGGCAGGCAGGCCCGTGAGAACCTCCGCCGCCCGCCGCACGAGCACTTCGCGGGATGCTTCAGCCGCCGGCTCGAGCCCGGCCGCTTCGAGCCGCGAGAGCACGAAGCGATCGATATCACTCCTGCACCAGTCGGTATTTTTGACCGCAGGCAAGGCCGCGACGCGGGGCGGATGCCAGCACCAGTGATCGGCCTTCCGCTTCGCGATGTCGAAGGCCTCGACGCCTGACTTCGCGGTGCCGGCTGGCCGGCCGTCGTCCGGCCACGGCAGCCCGCGACGGACCCACTCTTCAATGGTCTGGATTGCCGCCGTCGGTAGTTTCCCGTCCGGCGGCATCTGGAGGTCGCCGTCGTAGCGGACCACCTTCACCAGCAGGCTCTCATCGGGCCTGCCGGCGACGGCCACACCCTCAGCCGAAAGAAAATCGGCCCGGGAATCGAACGAGAGGCCCCCCTCCGGATCGCCGGCCTCATTGGAATGGCATTCGGCGCAGTGCTGGACGAGGAGCGGCCGCACCTTCGACTCGAAGAATTCGCTGTCTTCCGCACGGCCCGGACCGGCCTCACGGACGCCCGGCAGGGCTTCTGCCCGAAGCCCGTCGGCCGCGACATGGATCCCGGTCAGAGCGGCCGGCAAGACCGCCGCCCACAGCCAGGCTGGCGAAACGTGGAAGCGACGGCTTGCGAATGGGCTTGCGATCATCATGGCCCCATCTCCGATCACCTCGGACACACCACTCTGATTGTAGTTCGACCGCACGTCGCAGTGGAGCTGCCGGAAAGGCCACCGGGCCCAAAAGACTGGCTTTCCCGTGAACGACCAGAAATCATCGCAGCGGCGGCCACGGCACCGCCGCCCCATCAACTGCCACCACGTGGAAATGGTGGACATTCGGCACGTTCGCCTGCCACTTCCAGACGATCTTCTTGTCGGGCGACACCTCCACCAGCCGTACGCCGTCCTTGCCGATCCGGTAGCTGGCGATCATCGTGTTGCCGCCGGGCAGCCGCTGGACGCCACAGGCATCGTTGATGGCGGCATCGACCTCCGCGGCCTCAATCTCCCATCGCGGCTTCCCATCCGTGCCATATTCGACCACGCGGTTGCCGTTGGTCAGGCCCGCGAGGATGCCGCCATCGGCCAGGGCGATCGCCGTGAATGGCCAGCTGTTGACATTCGCGTTACCGGGCACGTGCGTGTCGATCCGCGACAGTTCCTTACCTGCCGCGTCGTAGCGGACGATCGCGAAGTCGAGCAGGTGTGGTACGAGGTAAGTGCCGTCGGCCTGCTTCCTGGCCATCCGCGACTGCATGTGGGCGTTCTTTTTCTGGCAGACGAGCGGGAACTCGACCTTCACGGCTCCGTCGGCGGCGATCTCCAACAGCCTCGGATTCGGCCCGGCCTCGGTCAGCACGTAGGTTCCCTCCGGCGTTTTCTGGATGCTGTTCACCTCGTCTTGTGTGCCGTCATACCGCCACACGATCTCGTCTGCCGCGCCGTCGCGTCCACGTTTGATCTCGACGGCCGCTCCCTTCGGCGTGCTTCCGCCCTTTGCCAACGCCAGGAGCACGTTGCCGTCGGGAAGCAGCCAGCCCTCGCGGGTGCCGGCGGGCCATGACCACTCGACCGTGCCCTGCGGATGATCGGGCCCGATCTCGACGAGGGCTGTCCGGCCGCCACACACGAGAATCCGCCGCGATGCCCCTGTTCCGTCGGCGGCCTGACTGCCGTCCGGCAGGCTTGTGGTCACGCCCAGGATCAATATCCACACGAAAGACATGACGGGTCGCGAAACAGATCCGGCGGGATGGCATTGCATGGGTCGGTTCCTTTTCAAGAAGCATAGACGCGAAAGTAGCATGGCGGCCGCACCGTCGGTTACGCGTTGCTGCCGAAACCGTTACCGAAATCAGCACACCCAGCGGATACGAGGGGGGCAGTGGCGTTGAAAAGGGGCTTCATCAACTCCCGGACAAGTTAAAAACTTGCCGCCACGAATGAGAGGGACAGTGAGCCGGGATCGGCTGAAGCTCGACAAGCGTTGGAATTTCGCCCCCATCAGGTCGGCACCACCAATACGCCCCACGGCGAAAGTCCCCGCGAAGGAGACTTCTGCCGGCCCGGCGGGGAGAATGGATGGTGGTAGCAAGGGGCTTTGTCAACTCCCGGACAAGTTAAAAACTTGCCGCCACGAATGAGAGGGACGGTGAGCCGGGATCGGCTGAAGCTCGACGAGCGTTGGAATTTCGCCCCCATCAGGTCGGCACCACCAATACGCCCCACGGCGAAAGTCCCCGCGAAGGAGACTTCTGC
>JBIIFB010000117.1:0-12069 GCA_044237545.1 Pirellulales bacterium | reverse complement strand
GGGTGTGCTTGTCGCTGACGTCGCGGACGGCCATGCTCGAGGAGCCGAGATTCAAGACACCGGCCTGCTCCACGCGTTCGACCGCGGCGACCAAGAGCCCGTCTGTTTCGGGCGCGATGACAAGAGCGGCATCGACCGTGGCCAGCGCCTCGTCAAAGGCATCATGGGCATGCTGCGGCGATGCTGCATCGATGGTGACGACGCGGCCTGGCAGCGGAAACATCGCCCTCTCATCCAAGACCCTTGTATCCAGGACGACGGTGACGTCGTGACCGGCGACATGAAAGTCTTCCGCGAGACCGCGAAGCATTCCTGCCCCCGCAGCGACAAGGCTCGTGTCGGCGGCCTGGCCCGCAAGGCCACCGGAGCAGAAGTGTTCGTGGAGAAGAATACGCATGCCGCACCCACCGTCACCGCGCACAAAAAAACCGGAGGGATCGCGGGGCGATTCCCTCCGGCCTTGAATTGGCATCACGAGCCAAGCTTCTAAAAGCCTGCGAGCGATGCTTCGTAACGACGCTTAGTAACGACGGCCGCCACCACCGCCACCACCGCCGCCACCAAACCCGCCACGACCACCACCGCTGCTCTCGCGCGGCTTGGCCTCATTCACGGTCAGCGGCCGACCGTCATGCTGCTGATCGTGCAATGCACTGATCGCCTTCTGGGCAGCCTCGTCGGACTGCATCTCGACGAATCCGAAGCCCTTGCTCCGGCCGGTCTCGCGATCCTGAATGACCTGAGCACTCGTGACCGTACCGAATTCCGCGAAAAGCTGCTCCAGCGTTTCATTCGTCACGCTGTAAGCAAGGTTTCCGACATACAATTTCTTTCCCATCGATTTCAAAACTCCTACCGGTGACCCATAAATGCTTCCGGGGTCACGTCGAAAGGGACAGTAATGGCAGTCCGCCAGAGGGTGGAGGCGAGGACAAGAAGCAGCGGAAAAAGCGTTGAGCCACCGAGCAGCGTGTGACGTCGACCACAACCGACCGCCTAAGGCTAGATCAAGGGACGGCGATATGCAATGCCGTCGCGGGCGGCCGTTCACGGACCGGTGGGAATCGGGGCCTCTTTCGGGCCTGATCCGGGGGTAGACTGTTCCCTCCCGGCCGATCGCCCCAGACTGAAGGCACGGCGTCTTGTGATGACGTTGTGGTTCGTTCCACGGCTGTTTTACCGCTGCCACAAGACCACGACACCCCCGGGGAGCGACGCGCTCCCCCGACTGGGTTCTGGTACCTGACACAGGCTGTCGGATAGGATTCCCCCCCACGAGAAGGTCTGTCGGAGGAGTCTCTCCCCGTCACGAGGATGTGAGTGTCATGGACGAGTGCAGCATGTCGATCGCGTTTTGGCGGAAAAAACATACCGTACGCTCCGGCAGCGGTTTAGGCAGCGGGCCTGCCAGAGAGCTTGGTGCCGCCGGGGCCGCCCGGGGCGCGACACTCGTCGAACTGCTTGTCGTTGTTGCGATCATCGGATCGCTTGCCAGTTTTCTGCTCCCCGCCGTTCAGCAGGCCCGCGAGGCCGCCCGACGGACGCACTGCAGCAACAATCTCAAGCAGGTCGGGATCGGCCTCCACAACTTCCATGCGGCCCGGGATTTCTTCCCCACCGCCACGTCGGGGAGTGGTGCTCGCCACTACTGGGCTGCACAGATGCTGCCCTACCTCGACGCAAACCCGCTCGCCGGGATCTACGACTACACGGTCGCGTGCAATGACATCAAGAATCAGGCGGCCGTTCAGACACCGGTCGGGTTTATGAACTGCCCGGCTGTGCCCGGTGGCCCGCTGCAGCATTCGAAGTTCAAGACTGGAAGCCCGACCTGGTGGGCGTATGCGGCGGATTACGCCGGCTCGACCGGGGTGAGCAGCACGCTCTGGACTGCCCCCGCGACCGTGTCGTATGCCCGGCCCACCGTGATCGACGGCTTCATGAAGGGCTCAATCAAGCCGGGAGAAAAAGGCCGCCGAATCAGCAGCATCACCGACGGCACGTCCCAGACCATCGCCGTGTTTGAATCTGCGGGTCGGCCGCAGGTCTGGGGCTTCGGCAGCCTGAGTCCAGACTCGGGGCTCGCCTCAAGCCCGACGGCCAAGTACGCCAGTCTGTGCGGCTGGGCCGACCCCAACGCATTCGACGTCAGGGGCTTTCAGCCGGATGCAGCGGCCTTGGCGAAGTCGCCCGGACCAAATCTCGTGAATGGCAGCAACAACTGGGGCATCTATGCCTTCCATCCCGGAGGTGCAAATCTCCTCTTCGTGGACGGATCGGCACGTTTTCTCGAAGACTCCGTCGGTGCTGATGCTGTGGCGGCTATGCTGACGGCTCAGGGTGGCGACGGCGTTACCCGCCCCTGACCGTCGAGGAATCTCCTCGTGAGAGCTGACCAGGATTCTCTGCGGATCGATTGGCTGCGCAGGCTGCGTGCCGCTGCGGCGTTGCTGTTCATGCTTGTCGCGGTCGTCTGCTTAGGCGACGATTTGCCGGTCGGCTTCGCGGCGGAGCCGACCGCCACCACCCGAAAGCCGCCCCGGCCCGAGCGGACGCCGGTCGAACGTGCGGCCGAGGCCCGCCGGCTGCAAGAACTCTATCGAGGAGACCCCGCGGGCTGGCCGACGCCTGTCGTCGACTCGAGTGTCGAATGGCGGGAGATCGGTCTCCTGCCGGTGGTCGTGCATCCCGAATCGAATCCGCTCAGCGGTGCGAAGGCGCATCTCGGCAAAATTCTGTTTTTCGACCCCCGGCTGTCTGACAGTGGAAAAATGTCCTGTGCGTCTTGCCATGAGCCGAAACTCGGCTGGGCTGATGGTCGTACCGTGAGCCTGCCACACGGCACGGTCCCCGCGCGGAATACGCCGACGATCCGCCTGACGGCCTTCCAAAAGGCACTCTTCTGGGATGGTCGTGCCGCCAGCCTCGAACAACAGGCCGAGGCCGCCCTCACCAACCCGGCCGAGATGGCGGCCGATCCAGAGCGTGTGATCCGTCTGCTCACGGGGAGCGTTGGCTATAAAAAAATGTTCGCCGAGGCATTTCCGGGCCGGCCGATCACCATCGCCGCGGTTGTCGAAGCGATGGCCTGCTTCGAACGGACGCTCGTGGGCGGACGGTCGCGGTTTGATGCCTTCCTGCAGGGCGACGGGGTCGGCTTGTCCGATGCGGAGATCCTTGGGCTCGATCTCTTCCGGCGGGAGGCGCGGTGCCTTAACTGCCACCATGGCCCCACCTTCAGTGACGGCCTGTTTCACGATCTGGGCCTGAGTTTCTACGGCCGGAGCAACGAGGATCCGGGCCGCTACGGTGTGACCGGCGATCCGCGAGACAACGGCCGTTTCCGCACGCCCACGCTTCGGGACGTCACCCAGACGACGCCGCTCATGCATACCGGCATGTTCGAACTGATCGGCGTGCTGAATATGTACAACGCCGGCATGGTGACGCTGAAACGGCAGGACTACCAGCGGGACGACCCGCTGTTTCCCGTGAAATCGCCACTCCTCAAACCACTCGGGCTCAATCGTCAGGACATCGCTGATCTGGCGGCATTTCTGGCCGCCCTCCAAGAGCCCGAGCAGGCCGCCAGGCCGCCGGCGCTGCCACGGATCGAAGCTGACGACGATGCCAGCATCAACGCCCCGTAGCTAGAACACGACCTGGATGAAGAGCTGGATCACGGTCTGGATGAAGAGCTAGACCACGGCCAAGCGTTGCCGCCGCCTGCCGTGCCCTGACAATCTCCGCGTTGGGCAGCCCCCAGATTCTCGCGACACCGTCGGAGGTGGAAGCCACCATCCGGGTGCCGTCTGGGCTTACCGCGATGGCCCCCGGATGATCGCCCTGCCCCGGCAACACGCAGAGTTCCTGGCCTAAGGCGGCATCCCAGATGCGGATCGTGCCGTCTGCCGACGCCGTGACGAGCCTCCGGCCGTCGACGCTGAAGAGCAGGGTTTCCACGGCCCCCTCATGGCCGCGAAGCTCATGGATGACCTTGGCTGTGCGTGGATCCCAGAGCCGGACAACGCCGTCGAGAAAGCCGGTCGCCAGTCGGCCGCCGTCGAGACTGAATGCGACGGATCGCACGCTGCTGGCATGCCCGCTGAGCTGTGCGAGCCGTTCCCCCGTCGTGAAGTCAGCCAGATAGACGTTGCCAATGGCCGCCCCGGTTGCCAGTATTCGGCCATCGGGGCTCGTCGCCAGCGAATGGATCAGGCCCTGCAGTTTGAGGGTCGCCACCGCTCCGCCCGTGGCGGCGTCGATAACCTGCGGCATCGCGTAGGCAACCCGACTGCCATCGCCATTGAAGACGGCAGTCGTGGACCGGGGCAACCGCCTGTAGCCGGATGCGATCGTCATCAGCCGCCCGCCCGTCGGCACGTCCCATGTGGCGACCATGCCGTCGGCCGACGTCGTCAGCAGCCGGGAGCCGTCGGGGCTGAACATCACCCCCACGGCCGCCCAGCTGTTTTCCCGAAATGCATCGACCGGTTCACCCGTCGCCGCGTTCCAGACCCGGACGCCCCCCCCCTGCCCCGTCGACTCGCATGCGGCTGCCACGAGCCCGCCGTCCGAGCGATAGGCGATCTGGCCGACAATGCCGCCGGCATCGAGCGTGCAACGCCGCTCGACTGTTGCGGGGTTCCAGAGCTCGACGGTGCCGCTGCCGTTCGGGGCCACGGCGATCTGCCCGCCGTCGGGGCTGAAACGGGCAGCCGTCAGTCCGCGAACATCGGGCAGGACCGCCAGCGATGCGTTTGTCGCTGGGAGCCAGATCCGCACGGTGCCGTCGTGCGAACCGGAGGCGAGCGACTGGCCGTTCGGGCTGAAGGCCAGTGTTTCGACAGCGCCGTCGTGGCCCGCCAATTCCTGCTCACACGCAAACGATTCCGCATTCCATAAGCAGATGCCGCCGTTTGCAGCACCACTGGCGATTCTCCGGCCGTCAGGGCTGAAGGCTGCAGCCGTGACGATCGCCGCATGCCCCTGCAGGGTGGCTCGCGCCGTGCCGTCGTCGACGTTCCAGGAATGCAATTCACGTTCACGGGATGTCGTGATCAGGCTTCGTCCGTCGGGGCTGAAGAGAATGGCCGGGCCAACCGCCCGAAGCCCATTGTTGACCATCACGGCGGAAAGCCGACTGCCGGTGTCGGTGTCGATAAGCCGCACCTCGTGCTCTCGCAGATCAGCAGCCTTGATAACCGCGAGCCGTGAGCCGCCCGGGCTGAACGTGAAGTCGAAAGTCCTGTCGCCGAGGTCCGTCACGAGCCTGCCGGTGGCAGCATCCCAGAGCCTGAGGTGCTGCAGGAGATCGAGGGTGCCAATACGGCTGCCGTCCGCGTTGAACGCCGTCCTCCTCAGCCGGCCCCGCTGGCCCTCGAGCACCGCCTCATCCATCCCTGTCGCCCGATCGAGGATGCGGATTCGGCCGTCGGGAGCGTGCACCGCCAGCCGACGCCCGTTGCCGCTCATGGCGAGCGGTGTCAACGACGCGTTCTTGCCATCCGGGATCGCGTCGATCGAGCCGTTTTGCGCACGCCAGCGCGTGATCCAATCCTCGTCGACCCCGTCGAGGCGTTCGACATCCAGAAGATCGCCCACGCGAAACACCTGCAACTCGCTCCCCCTGATGCGGTCCAAACCAAAGTCCTGCGGATCTTGAGCAATTCTCTTCACGGCCGGTTGCACGTGCGGCATCGGAATCCCGGGAACAAGTGCCGCCGCTGCGAGGGTATGACCGTCCGGGGCCCAGGCAACGTCGGTGACCGCTCCCTTTCCGAGATCGATCGTGGCGACGGCGTTGTCGAGACCGGCACCGAGGCAGAGCATTTCCAGCGGCAGCGGCTTCGCCGCCAGGCCGAGGTTTTCAGCATAGATCTGTCGGCCCGTGCGGATCGTTTTATTGTCGATCGCGGACTGCAGGGCCCGCAGGTTGGCGACATAGAGCCGCTGCCGCGAGGTGAGGGCTGCCCCGTCCGCCCGCAGTTTCTCGCGCTCGGCCGTTTCCCGTTGCTCTGCGGCAACGCGGGCCTGGCGAATCGCATCGTTACGGGCGGCATCGGCCCGCACGGCGAAGATCGAGATGCCAGCAACGGCGCAGAGCAGCGCCGTCATGACGATCCCGGCCGCGGCGGCCGCCAGCCTGTGCCGTCGGGCGAGGCGGACGAGCGAATCGACCAGCCGCGGAGGGCTGGCGGTGATTGGCTCACCGCGGAGATACCGCCCCAGATCGGCCTCCAATTCCGCTGCGCTCGAATACCGCTGGTCACGATCCTTCTCCAGGCACTTGGCAACCACTGTGTTGAGATCGCCCCGTAGCCTCGGATCGAGCGTCGAGAGCGGCTTCGGCTCGACATCCTTCACCACTCGGGCCACCTCGTAGACCGGACGCCTCGCGATGTCATACGGCAGCGTGCCGGCGAGCAATTCATAGAGCACAACGCCGAGCGCGTAGACATCGGCTCGAACATCGAGATCGTCCGCCGCCCCATCGAATTGCTCGGGCGCCATGTGCGAGAGTGTGCCCACAAGCTGGCCGATGTCGGTGTGCATCGTGGTCAGCGACGCGTCGCTGGAAGTACTCCGCGCCACGCCGAAATCAATGACCTTCGGCTGGCCCGCCCCATCGACGAGGATGTTGCCCGGTTTCAAATCCCGATGGATAACACCCTTCTGATGGCCATGGGCGACTGCCCGGCAGGCTTCGCAGAACAGCTGGACCCGGTCACGCGTCGCGAGCCCCCGCTGATTCGCAAACGACGTGATCGACCGGGCGTCTTCGATGAATTCCATGACGAAGTAGGGCACTTCGCAGCCGGGCAGCTGCTGCATTCCCACCGAGTAAATGCGGGCGATGCCGGGGTGGGTGAGGCGGCCGAGGATCTGGGCCTCATGCTTAAACCTCTTTGCGGCCGCTGCCGAGAACACGCCCGGGCGAATCACCTTCACGGCGACCGTGCGGCAGGGCATCCCCTGCAGACCCTCATAGACCCGGCCCATGCCGCCCTCGTCGACGAGCCGCACGATCGTCACGTCGCCGAGCCTTGAGCCGGCGATCAGATCACCGCTCCCGGTGGTCGGCGGACGCCCCATGAAGTCGGTCAGTCCGGCGAAGCCGAGGCCCGAGCCGTCGATCGACTCGCTCACCGAATCCGTGGCGTCTGATTCGAATGGCTCCATGAGGCGTTGTCCACGTGGGGCAGGCGACTACCGCGCTGAGTGCCTCACATCGTACCCGAAGCCCCGGTCGTGCTGCAGGCCCACGTGCCGGGTACGACCCAGGCAGAGCCGCTGGAGACGTCGTAAACCATCCCGACGATGCCGACGCTGCCGTCCCCCACCAGCCGCCGGATGACCTCGCTGTCGGCCTGGATCTCGCCGACCACCTGGTTCACGTTTCGGCTGGCGACATCGTCGATCGCCGATTGTTTTTCAATGGGTGTCGGGCTTCTTACCAGCGTGCAGGTCTCCGCGTTCACCATGCGGCCGATGCTCTTCATGATTGGCCCGAGATGCGAACACTCCGGTGCCACCGGCACGTCGGGCAGGCATGACGCCTGGACGGCGGCCCCCACGGCGCCGCAGCGGGTGTGGCCGAGCACCACGATCAGCTTCGCACCGGCCACTGCGCAGGCGTATTCGATGCTCCCGAGCACCTCGTCCGTGGCGATGTTGCCGGCGACACGCACGCTGAAGACATCGCCGAGTCCCAAATCAAACAGCAGCTCCGCTGGTGAGCGGGAGTCGATGCAGCTGAGCACCACGGCGATCGGGTGCTGGCCCACCGCAGTGGCGACCACCTGACGGCCGAGATCGCGTTTGAGCTGCTGCCCGGTCCGGAAACGCTCGTTGCCTTCGCGGAGATACTCGAAGGCCTGCTTGGGCGTCAGTTCCTGTTGCAGTTCGCGGCTGGAATAGTCGACGTACTGGATCGAGTCGTCGATCTTGTAGCGGCTGCGAAAGCCCCGCGTGCTCACCTTCACTCCCCGGGAAGGGCCGATCGTGTCGCGGTATTCGCGGATCATCTCCAGGATGTCGGGGTCGATGTAGACCGAGTCGTGCGCATCGATGAGCACCTGCTTGTCGCATGGCAGGGCGTCGAGTGTTTTCCGCAGGGCCGCCCGGTTGAGAAAGCTGACCTGATTGGCCAGTTCGATCCGCGTCACGTCGCCTGCGAGGTGGTGTTCCCGGATGATCTTCATCGGTCGGCGGAGGTTGCTCCAGAGAATGAAGCAGATGCTGACCACAAGACCGATCAGGATGCCGACAAGCGGGTCGGAGAGCACGATCGCCACAAACGTGACGGCATAGGGGATAAACTGGTAGCGGCCGGCCCGCCACATTTCACCGATCACCCTCGGGCTGGCCAACTTTTGCCCGGTGGCAATCAGAATCGCCGCCAGGCAGGAGAGTGGGATGAGGTTGATGATGCGAGGAAACACAAGGACCGACGCCGCCAGCAGGATGCCGTGGATGATCGCCGAGAGTTTCGTGCGGGCGCCGGCGTCGATGTTGACGCTCGACCGCACGATTTCGCAGGTCATCGGCAGGCCGCCCACGAGACCAGACACGCAGTTGCCGATCCCCTGGGCGATGAGTTCACGGTTGGCAGGCGTGGTTCTTCGGAAGCGATCGAGCCGGTCAACGGCCTCGGTCGTCATCAGTGCCTGGAGGGACGCGACGAGGGCGATCGCTAGCGCAGCGGCATGCACGGCCGGATTGCCAATTTGACTGAAGTCGGGCGTATGCAGAAAGGAAAGAAACTCTGTGAAGTTCTGGGCGACGGGCACCTGCACGCGGTGGGAGGCCTCGATCGTCCAGATGCCACCGACCTGCTCGAGCCCCAGGGCTGCGAAGATGCCGAACACGGCGACCATCAATGGGGCCGGGATGCCCGATGCCCGGGCAACGCTCCAGCGGCCCCAGATAAAAATCAGTGCCAGCGACGCCACGCCGATGACGATCGCCCCGGGGTGGAATACGGAGAGCATTTCCAGCAGTTCGGAAAAGGTGGTTTCGCGGTCTGGCTGGAAGAATGACATCTCGCCTTCGGGGTCGGTGTCGCGGCCGAGGAGATGGGGCAGTTGCTTGAGAATCAGAATCACGCCGATCGCCGAGAGCAGTCCTCTGACAACGCTCGTGGGCACGAACATTTTGATAAAGCCGGCCTGTGCGAATCCAAAGCCGATCTGGATCAGGCCTGCGATGCAGACGGCCAGCAGCAGCCCTTCAAACGACCCGATCGCCTCGATCTCCGCCGCGACCACCGCCACCAGACCGGCCGCAGGCCCCGAGATCGTGACCCGGGCTCCGCTGAACCAACCGACCAAGATGCCGGCGACAACACCGGCGACCACACCCGAGATCAAGGGCGCACCGCAGGCCAGCGCGATGCCGAGGCACAGCGGCAGGGCTACGACAAAGACAACGACGCCCGACATGAGGTCGCGGACGATGTCTCCGGCGGAGTGTGGGGCTGGATTGGCGGGTAAGGCTGGAGCGGTAGTCATGCGGCTCTGTCCGAAGGGTAAGTCGGCGTCCGGCCGGGGGGCTTGCCGGCCGCCACGGCCGATCGCCTAGCTTGCGAATTCGCAAGGATACAGTCGGCTGCACGCTCGTGGCAACGGGAGTCTGGTCGGTTCTCTGCCGGGGATGCGGCGGAGTGTGGGGGTCTGGTGGCGGCGATAGCTGGTGGCGGTGATGCCTGTTTCATTCCGGCCCCGTCCCACCGACAGCATCTCACCCGTCCCACCGACAGCATCTCAATAGACTGTCGAGCGGCGGTCTGGCAGTCAGGCCGCGGCGGATTTTGTCCGAATCGTTAGCGGCCCGATCGTTCCCCCCACGCAGGCGACTCCATGAACTCCTTTCGGAACAGTGACGATGACGATGACACCGATGACGACTATGACTACGAAGACGACGGCTCAAGCGACGATGGCGATGAGGAGCCGACCGTTCCCTGCCCCTTCTGCGGCCTGGAAATGCTTGAAGACAGCCCGCGCTGTCCCTCGTGTGGCCAGTACATCTCGGCCGAAGACAGCCCCGGCCCGACCAAGCCGCTCTGGGTGATCGCCACGGCGATTGTCTGCCTTGGGATCGCGCTCTGGTGGGTGTTTTTGTGAGCTATGGCCGACACACCGGGCCATGAGACGCTGGTTCATGAAACGCTTGTCAGAGAGACAGGCAGGCGTATGCCAGCAACGAGGAGACCACGACGATCACGGCGCTCCAGAGTGGACGTTTCGGAGCAAGCCGGTGTGCCAGGAGCACTCCTGCGAGGATCAGCGATGCGAGCAACAGTTCAAACGCCAGGACCCGGGGGGTGGCATTCTGGAGCGTTCGTATCACCATGAACACGCAGACGACCATGCTGCCGCCACCTGCCCCCAGACCGATGCTGCGGTCCGCGAGTTGCACTGCCACAAAGCTCGACAGATACATCGTGAATGGGAAGAAGAGTTCGCGGTTTCCGGTGGCCTGAAATCCGGCCAGCCAGAGCAGGCTGGGGGCAAGCATTGCCAGCGGTGCCCTACGGAAGCCGATGAAGGCCTGGGCGATGAAGGCGACCGTGCCGATCACCGTCCACGGCGGGCCACCGAAGAAATGTGTGGCGGCGAGGAAGGCGAGTTCGGCCAGAATGAAGGCAATGTCATGCATCGGGTCTGGAAAAGGGGACGCTGCTCTTTCTATTCCCGCAGCGGTGTCACTTCACCGGAGCGGAGATCGTAGTAGGCCCCGACGATCTTGATCGAGCCTTCGGCCTCCATCATGCGGAGGATTTCGCTGCGTTCACGGATGGTCTCGACGGCCAGGCGGACGTTCTCGCGGCAGACGTGAGCTACGTAGTCGGGGTTGTCGCTCCCCTTCTTACCGTCGAAGGGCTTGCCCTTCTCGATGGCCGGCCGAATCTTGGCGAGCATGGGCGTGATGTTGCCGAGCTTCACGTCGTCGATCGCGGCCTTCACTGCACCGCAACCCGTGTGCCCGATCACCATGATCAATTTCGCCCCCGCGACATGGCAGCCAAACTCCATACTGCCGAGGATGTCTTCATTCACGAAGTTTCCGGCGACACGGGCCACGAAGATATCGCCGATGCCGAGATCGAAGACGTCCTCCACGGGAATGCGGCTGTCGAGGCAGGACAGAATCACCGCCTTCGGAAACTGGCCTTCGGAAGCCTCGCGGACCCGCTGCGAGTGGTTTCGCTGCGTGAGGTCGTCCGCCACGAACCGCCGATTACCCGCCAGCAGATTGTCGAGCGCCTGCTGCGGCGTGTAAGCAGCCTGCTGCTCCCGCGTGAGCACGCCACGCAGAGCCTCCTTCTCCGTAGCCTGGAGCGTTGCAGCATGGGGCTGCGGTTCATCGGCGGGCGCACTCGCCGCGGCCATGACCACGGCGAGCACGGCAAGATACGATACTTCGCGGCAGAAGCGGGGCATGGCAGCGAGCATCAAGGGTTTCCTTTCGAGTCTGGAAAAGGGGATGCAGCTCTTTCTATTTCCACTGCATGTTTATGAATGAAAGAAGCTCGTTTGTTTCAGCTTGGTTTGAAGAATCCCAAAGAATGTTGAATCCCTTTTGAGCGGATTTGTGATCAGATCCATCCGGTAGGAGGGATCGTACGGCACCTTCGAGACCATGCAGGCGTAATGCTCAGCGGCAGAAAAGAGATAATCGGTCGGGCCCATCGCTAAGAGCGATTTCAGCACGCTCAAAGCTTGCAAAGAATCCGTGCTCGGCCTGCGGAAAAAGCTCAACGCCCCTTGCAGGCTACTTGCGTATTCCTCCACGGCTTCCTGAACGGCCTCGAAGACAATGTCGATTGGCGATTCGAATCGGCCTACCAACTGCATCACATCTGACCGGTGATTGATAACATTTTCCATTTCCATCGGGGACATCGCCCGGGGGCTGGAGCCGAAGGCAGTCTTGCCGTGAGCGCCCACCACCGCCATAGGGTCCGCGGAGCGGATGAAGGCGGTCGGAGCGGGATCAGTCCCTCTTGGCGATCCGCCGTCGCGCCCTCTTAACGGCCTTGGCGTCGGCTCTGGCCTGCCGCTC
>JBIIFB010000116.1:0-12072 GCA_044237545.1 Pirellulales bacterium | reverse complement strand
AGCAGACCATCTCGAAGGTCCGCTTGGTGGGCTTGCGGCCCGTGTAAAGCATGATCAACAGGCAGGCGATAATGCCGCAATACACCTGGATCTCGTCGCCCCCATGGCCTTGGGAAGCCATGAGAGCCGTGCGACACGAGCGAGCGTTTCGACCACCGATCCATCGACCGCCGTCAACTTCTGTCCCACGACGTCGAAGCGACCGGCCGACACATCGGGTAGCTGTTCAAAGAGTTCTTGCGAGATCTCCTTGAGCGGCTCCGGATCGAAGACCGCCACTCCCTCCGAAAGCGAGCCGAGCGAGGCACGCCCAACGCCAAAGTTCTTTCGCACCTTGTCGAGCGTGCCGGGATGCGTGCGGACCGAAACGCGAATGTCCCCGTCGTCACAAATGGAGGTGCCGTTCCCTACCAGTCAGTCTTAGGCATGGAGTAGTGGGGGGTAGAACCAGGCCATCTTTTCCTCGCTCACTCCCCCCACAAGGACGGCCTGCTGCACATGGCGTGGCGGCGGGGGTGTGGGATCCCCAAGGAAAAAGGGCTTTTTTTCCGAGAAAGAACCCTCGCGATCCGCCACCAAAAAATAATGCGACAAAAACTTGCTGTACCGGAAACGGAGCCTAAGCTCTATAAACGAGTAGAAGATTTGTTCCCAAGGTTCTTTCTGAAAAGGCTTTCGCAATGAGTCGCCACACCTGGTTTCGATCGGCTTTTCCCGTCCGCAAGCACGCCAACCGGGGGGCCAAACGGGTCCAGAGGCAGTTCGATCTCGAGCAGCTCGAGCAGCGGACGGTGATGGCGGCAGAAAACGTTATTTTCCCCACCGACTATGCATCCCAGCAGGCAGATCTGCGGCCGATGGATGTGATCAAGAGCCAGAACGGCGTGCTCGAGGCCAACGTGAGGATGGTCACGGCGGGCTTCGACTCGAATCCGATCCTCTACGGCGACCAGGAGGTCTACAGCAGCAAGGTGGTTGACAGCGAAACGGGCGAGGAAACCACTTCCTACGCCATGGCCTATCAGTTCGACGCCTACGGCGAATCGTACTCGGCCGGTTTTCCAGGCACGATGCTGCAGATCAACAGCGGTGACACGCTCAAGCTTCACCTGACAAATGATCTCGCCGGGGACAACGATCCCTCCGATCCGGTCTTCACGACCAATTTCCACTACCACGGCTCGCACGCGCCTGACCTGAGCACGGCGGACAATGTCTACGTCTCAATCGAGCCAGGCGAAACGGTGGACATCAACATCCCGATCTCCACCTACGAAAATAGCGTGGGCTACAACTGGTATCACCCGCACAAGCACCATGTCTCGAAGGAGCAGGTTGAGGCTGGCCTGGCCGGCGCGATCATGGTCGGCGACCCGCTTGAGCCGTGGCCACAGTACAAGGACGTGCTCACGCAAGTGAACATGACCATCTCGGAGGTCAATATCTCCGTCGATGGCCAGTACAAAGTGATGACTGGTACTGACAGCAGTTCTTATTATGGTGACGGCTACACCGAAGGCTGGCAGAAGCGGATCAACGGCCAGATGAATCCGATCATCCGCGTCCGCCCCGGTGAGACACAGGTCTGGAGCATGGGCCAGTTCGGGGCCCGCGGCGCCACGAACTTTGTTATCGCCGACGACAACCTGGAGAATCCCTGGACAGCCACGATCCTCGCCAGGGACGGTGCCAGCGCGTTTGTCCACCCCTACACCGTGGAACTCGGGGCCAATGAACTGCGGATGAACGACATCTCCGCGCTCACCGTGATCAGCCCGGGCAACCGGATCACGATGGCGGTGACCGCCCCCACGACCCCGGGCACCTACTACTTCATGGACGGATGGGGCGGCGAAGAGGCGCGAGTCAACGCAGGCGGCGAAGGCTACTACTACGTGCTGGCCACCCTCATCGTGGAAGGGGATGCCGTCACCACCGTGGCGCCCGAGTTTGCCCCGCAGGAGGCAGACCCGCTCTGGAAGGAGACGCCGGACGTCACTCGCATGTTCTCGCTGGAGCAGTTGCCCACCGTTGATGGTGTTGATCCCGACACCGGCGCGCCGATCATCAACATCGACAACTTCTACGTCAACGGCAAGAAGTTTGGCTATGGCGTTATGCCCCAGCTGGAGATCGGGACGGTCGAAGAGTGGACGATCCTCAACGCCGGCCCGCTCAATCATCCGTTCCACATCCACCAGGGTGTGTTCATCGTCACGAAGATCAACGGCTTCCCGATCGAGCCCGACAAGAAATTCCCGAATGCCAATGCCGCCAACTACGTCTCGCCGCTGGACGTGATCATGGTGCCGGCGTTCGGCAGCGTGACCATTCGATTCCGGGCGCTCGACTTCCCTGGCAAGTACGTCTTCCACTGCCACATCCTCGAGCATGAAGACGAGGGGATGATGTCGCCGGTGTTCCAGCACGGCAACACCGAGGGGCTGCGGTTGGCGCTGGGCACGACGGCTCAGTCGACTGTTGTCGTCAACGGCAAGGGCAACACGGTCGGCGAGATCAAGGCCTTCCCCAACTACAAGGGCCCCGTGGCGACCGCATCGGGCATCGGCACGTCCACAGAGCCTGATCAGGCGCCACCCCTCGGCGGGACTGCCGAGGAGATCAATGCTTACTTCAGGTCGAAATACACGAAGGAGACGATGGCCTTCGGCACCGGGTCAAAGGCTTCGTGGGTGAGGGTCTACGAGAACGGCGCGATCAAGCCAACGGCCACATTCCGTGCCTTCGCGGGCAAGGCCGGCGTCGGCGGCGTGAGCCTGGCGGTCGGGGCACTCGGCCCACAGGGCACGGTGAACATCGCCGTGGGTTCCAGGACGGCCGGCCCCGCCAACGTTCGCCTCTTCGACACGAAGGGCGGGCTCGTCCGAGAATTCAAGAATGTGTTGCCCGGCAGGTTTCCTAACGGCGTAAACGTGGCCGTCGGTGACGTTGACGCCGACAACTACGACGACATCATCGTTTCGGCAGGGGCCGGCCGGGAGGCGATCATCACCGCGCTCAGCGGCCGCGACATCGCTGACGGCGTCGCCAATCCGGAAAAGATCTTCACGTTCGTAGCCGGTGGAGGTGCCAAAGCGGGCGTGAAGGTGGCCGTTGGCTATGTGGCACCCTCGACGGTGCCAAGCTACAAGCCGAACCTGGTCACGACCCCGGAAGTGGGCCTGAACGCCGGCACGATCTCCGTGTGGAATATTGACGACATCGTCGGTGAGTCCCATAGCATGCCGATGGGTGGTGGCATGCCGATGGGCGGTGGCATGTCGATGGGCGGTGGCATGCCGATGGGCGGTGGCATGTCGATGGGCGGTGGCATGTCGATGGGCGGTGGCATGTCGATGGGCGGTGGCATGTCGATGCCGAATGACATGCCTTCGACCGATGAACCACCGATGCCCGTGACGACGTTCCGTCCTTTCGGGGCCAAGCGCGGTGCCGTGAATCTCGCCACCACCTACCAGCGCCAGTTGGGCGGGCAGGCTCAGGCGGTGATCGCGGCCTGGCAGACGCCTCGCGAGGTGGCCTTCACGTCGATCGGACTCGACAACAAGCCGCAGACCATAAAGCGTCGGTTTTAGCCCCAGATTTCTAGCCCCAGATTTCGGAGCTAGATTTCGGAAAGCTCGACTTCGGAAAGACGGTTCTCTTCGTGGGTTACTCGGTCGGAAAGAGGTCAATCACTTTGCCATGAGATCCAGTGCCATCATGAAACGTATCAAGCCCGTGCACGGTTTTACGCTGGTCGAACTCCTGGTCGTCATCGCGATCGTGGGCACGATGATCGGCCTGCTCGTGCCGGCGGTGCAGCAGGCCCGGCTGGCGGCGATCCGCAACCGGTGCCAGAGCAATCTGCGGCAGATCGGCATCGCTATGCTCAGCTATACCGAGGCCCGTGGCGGGTTTCCGTTTGCGTCGGGCCGGCCGAGGATTGGCACGGTGGCCCATCTCGAAGACAGGCCGGAAGAGGGCATCGACTACATCCGGCCGCAGTCGTGGGCCATCACCATCCTGCCCTACATCGAGGAAGGGGCGTTGGCGAGCTTGTATGAAAAGTACTGCCTCGCCTGTCCTCCTGAAACCCAGGAGGAGGACATCGTGGCGGCCCGGATCGCGGTCTATAACTCCGCCTCGAATATGGGTGGGGCGGTCGATTTTGCGGCACTGCTTGGCCCGGGCCCCGCGTCTCCTGATCTGGCCCGGCGGCTCGACGGATGGTTCTACGGTACGAGCCCGCCGACGTCCGCCTTCAGCGGCGTCCTCATCCCTGAGGGCCTCGGCTGGAATGACAAGACCGGTGCGTATGCGACGCCGATCCGCAGCAAGCCGATTCGGATGGCAGACATCACCGATGGCCTGTCGAACACGTTGATTCTCGCCGAGTGCGGCGACTACACGGTCGATGGCGGCGGCACATGGACGCAGCCCCGCTACTCTTGGCCCTACGTATCTGACGTCGGCCGCTTCACGGGCCTGGGCGCAGGCGTCGGAGCATCGCCGCTGGAAACGTCGCTCAAGCCGCAGTCGCGGCTGCCGGGCGGCGTGTTTCAGTCGCTCTCGGGCGACGGCGCCGTGCGGTCCGTGTCCGAGGGCATCGCGGTTGACATGCTGCAATCGCTGACCAGCCGGGCAGGCGGCGAAGTCGCCACGGTGCCATGAAGTCAGACGGCTGACACATGATCCTCGCGCGTTCCCCGAACGGTCGCGCGGGTGGGTGTTCCCGACCGGTGTTTTCCGGTTGAGCACCGGGGCTCGGCGGGGAATCCTGTCGCTTACGGCCCCATACAAGCCCCCGGCGTAAGCCGGGGGATCGGCAGCAAGGAATCCCGTCGCTTGCGTCCGCATACAAGCCCCCGGCGTAAGCCGGGGGATCGGCAGCGAGGCATCCCGTCGCTTACATCCCCATACAAGCCCCCGGCGTAAGCCGGGGGATCGGCAGCGAGGCATCCCGTCGCTTACGCTCAGGGCTTGTATGAATCTTCCCACAGCCCCGGTTTGCCACCCTCACACAGCAGAGCTGCTGTATTCCGCCGAAATCCGCACTTGGCTCTAGCCGCCGGTGGCGGTTTCGGTGATCTTCTGGTCAGTAGCCTCGGCCCGCTCGGACCTCCAGTTTTCTTTTCTGCCCCAGAAAGTCCAGTCATGAAACACGTCTTTCAGCGGCCGGTTGTTTTCGTCCTGATCCTCGCCCTCGTCACCGCTCGCCAAACTTCTGCCTGCACGGCGTTCCAACTGAGATCGACCGACGGGGCTCATGTGTATTTCCGGTCGATGGAGTTCGGCTTCCCGTTCAACTCGGAACTCCTGGTCATCCCGCGGGGCACTGAATGCACCGGCACCGCACCGAATGGAAAATCCGGGCTCACGTGGCAGGCGAAGTATGGGGTCGTAGGCTTGAACGTCAGCATCGCCCGAGCCTTCGTTGCTGACGGCATGAATGAGAAGGGGCTGGTCGCAGGCATGCTCTACCTGCCGGGCTATTCGCAGTATCTGCCCCCGGACGACACCAAGACCGCCCAGACGATCGGCAGTTGGGAGGCCGTGACGTACCTGCTCGCAACCTGTGCCGATGTCGAAGAGTCAGTGACGGCCCTGACCAAGAGTGTGCACGTGGCTCAGCAGGAGTTCCCGCCCTTCAAGCAAGTTCTGCCAGTGCACTATTGGATCGGAGACGCGACTGGAAAAGTGGTCATCGCGGAGTACGTCAGCGGCAAACTGACCATCCACCAGAATCCAATCGGTTCGCTCACGAACTCGCCGCCGTTCGACTGGCATCAGATCAATCTCAGCAATTTCGTGAATCTCTCCCCCGTGAACGTGCCCTCGAAGAAAATCGGCTCGCTCGAGGTCGTCAACTTCGGCCAAGGGAGCGGCTTCATCGGCCTCCCCGGGGATCTCACGCCACCCTCCCGATTCGTGCGGGCCTCACTCTTCTCGCAGTGGGCCAAGCCCGCGAAGACAGCCCCGGAGACAGTGAATCTGGGTTTTCACATCCTGAACACGTTCGATATCTTCGACGGCGCCATCAAGTCGAACACTGCCAGCCAGACGGAGAACACGAAGGCCTTCCTGAAATCCCCCGGCGAAGCTCAGCTGGTGAGCACCGACACGACCGAATGGATCGTGGCCCATGACCGCACAAACCTCAAGACATACGTGCGGACCTACGGCGGACTGAAGATCCAGGTCGTCGACCTCAAGCAGGCTGGGTTCGATCGGCCGGGGCTCCGCACCATTGAGCTGGAAAACAACTTCCAGCCCGAGGACGTGACGGAAAAAGCGCAGCCGCTCGGCAAGTAGCCCCGGAGACGGCCGCCGCACAGCGACGGGACTCTGTGCATCCGATCCCCCGGCTTACGCCGAGGGCTTGTATGAGAGGCATCATACAAGCCCTGAGCGTGAGCGACGGGACTCTGTGCATCCGATCCCCCGGCTTACGCCCGGGGGCTTGTATGAGAGGCATCATACAAGCCCTGAGCGTGAGCGACGGGACTCTGTGCATCCGATCCCCCGGCTTACGCCGAGGGCTTGTATGAGAGCGTGAGCGACGGGACTCTGTGCTTCCGACGCGAAGGCTGCTTGATGGTTGGTTTGGCCGTGGATGGCAGGACGATTCCGCATCCGTTGTATGCTGTGGGGGAATTGCGCAGGTGCAATCCGCCGCATCCCCTCGGAGAACGTCCATGTCCAACAATACCGGTGGCCAGCATTCCAAAAACGTGGTCAACCTCGCCGGCAAGTGTGCCGTCGTTGCGGCCGACTTCAACCACGCCCGGATCTATGCGGTTGACGCGTCGACGGGGGCATCCCCCGAGACGGTCACGGCTCCAGACCCAAGCCATGTAAACCACAATATTTTTCACCACCACGGCAATCCGTCCGGGGGCTTCGATATCGATAGGCCCGAAACGAACGAATACCTAAAAACACTGTCCCATGCCCTGGCGCCCGCCGACAAGATTCTGCTGCTCGGCCATGGCGGGGGAAAAGCCAACTTCAGCCACCTGCTCGAGTCGTATCTCGAGAAACATCACCGCGACGTGGCTGCCAAGATCGTGGCGAATGTGCGGGCCGATATCGACGACCTGACAGATGTCGAACTGCTGCGGCTGGGTGAGGTCTACTTCGACACAAACGTGCCCAAGCGTCGCACCCATTGAGCAGATCAACCCACAGGCGTGAGTTGACAGGCGTGAGTTGATAGAGGCACACACTTTCGGGGCCACTCCCCAGGAAAAGTATCTGACCATGAGCCAGACGCGATTTGGAAGGAACGCCACCGAGGCTTCCGGGCGCAGGGTGTGGCGACTGGTTTTGTGCATGGCCTGGTGTATGGCTTGGTGTATGGCCTGGTGCATGGCGTCATGCGCTCTTTGGTGCACGGCCTGTCTGGCAGAGGGGGCGGAGCCAGCGTTTCCTGATGAGCTTGTGGCCTTTGGGCCTGCGTCTCAGGCGCCGCTCTTTGCCGGGGGCGGGCCTAAGGCGTGGGACCGTGACCTCCGCGAACGTGGCTGGATCATGCGGGACGGGGAGGGCTGGCACCTCTGGTACACCGGATCGAATCCGGAACTGGGGCCGACCCGTCGGCTCGGCTATGCCGCCAGCCGTGACGGACTCAACTGGACCCGCTCCAAGGCCAACCCGCTGCTTAAAGACACGTGGGTCGAGGATGTATGTATTGTGAAACAGGGGGGCTGCTACCGGATGTTTGCGGAAGGCCAGCACGACATCGCGCACCTGCTGACATCGACCGATCGCACGCACTGGCGTCAATGCGGGCCGCTCGACATCAGGCTCGTGGACGGCCAGCCGATCCCCGACGGGCCCCGGGGCACGCCCGCAGTCTGGCGCGAACGCGGTGTCTGGCATCTCTTCTACGAGCGGATGGACAGGGGCGTCTGGCTGGCGACCTCCCGCGACCTGAAGACCTTCACCAACGTCAGTGACATGCCGGTGCTCGCCTGCGGCCCTGATGCCTATGACAGGCACCTGATCGCAGTCGATCAGATCGTGCGGTTTCGTGGCCGCTATTACGCGTATTACCACGCCTGCGGCGTGCCGCAGGGAGGAGCGTGGAGCACGTGCATCGCCTCCAGCCACGACCTCGTGCACTGGGTGAAATATGCCGGCAATCCTGTGCTGCCGGTCGACCCCGAACATCCCTCGCGGTCGAGCGCGACCCTCGTGCCAGACGGCTCGCGGCACCGGCTCTACACCACCCATCCCGACGTCCGGGTGAGATTTTCGATGCTGCCGGTGGCAGACCGTTGATCTGCCGGGCCTTTCCGCTCGGCGACCGAAGCCCGCGCGATCATGCTGGAGCGATCTACGACCGCACGGCATCAAGAGGCCCAGTCGAGTCGCCGAAGCGGTCGACCGGTGCCCCGGCGATGTCGAGCATCGTCATGTAGAGGTTTGTCATCGGCTGCTCGCCGGTGAGTTGCAGATGTCGGCCGGCCGCCAGCCGACCGCCGCCGTGGCCGGCGAGAATCACGGGAAGATCGTCATGGCGGTGGCGGTTGCCGTCGGAGAGGCCGCTGGCATACACGATCATCGACGTCTCCAGCAGCGAGCGGCCGCGGGCATCGGTCGTGGCACGCAGTCGCTCCAGGACGTAGGCAAACTGTTCGATGTAGAACCGGTCGATCCGGGCAATGCGATCGAGTTTCTCCGGGTCCTCCTGATGGTGCGAGAGGGCATGGTGACCGTCGCGAACATCGATCTCAGGAAACGTGCGGTTGCTGCCGTCATGGGCAAAGAGCAGGGTGGCAATCCGTGTCGAATCCGTCTGGAAGGCGAGGACGAGCATGTCGGCGAGCAGCCGAATGTGGTCGCGGTAGCTCCCCGTTGGGGCCGCTGGCAGGTCCACGTCAGCCACCTCGGGGATGCCGAATCGCTCGACCCGTTCGAGTTGCTGTTCGATCTCGCGCACGCCGGTCACATACTCGTCGAGCTTGCGCCGGTCGGGGGTTGAGAGGCTGCTGGCGATCCGCTTCGCGTCTGCCGCAACAAAGTCGAGGATCGAGCGGCGGCCGACTGTTCGGGCCTCGAGGTTCGCCCGTCGCTCGCTCGCCGTGCCGGTGCCGAACAGTCGCTCAAAGACAAGCCTCGGATTCGACTCAGGGGCGACGGGCTGCGTCTCGCTCCGCCACGACATGTTGAAGGAATAGGCACATGAATAGCCCGAGTCGCACTCGCCGCTCTTGCGAGTGGCATCACACGAAAGTTCGAGCGACGGAAACCGCGTGAGGTGACCGAGGCGGCGTGCGGCCTCCTGATCGACGGAGATTCCCGCGCGAATGTCGGCGCCGGCCGTTTTCCGCGGCCGGGTGCCGGTGAGGATAGTCGCCATCGCGCGGGCATGGTCGCCGGCGCCGTCGGGCCCGGCGGTGCCGTTGCGGTGCGCCAGGCCGGAGATGACCTGCATGTCGCGACGAAAGCCATCGAGCGGTTCGAGCGTTGGGCCCAGCGTGTATTCGGCGCCTTCGCCAGCGGGCCTCCACCGCGGCACATTCACGCCGTTGGGCACATACACAAACGCCATCCTCACGGCGTCATCCACGGCATCGCTCCCGGCGGCCAGGCTCCGCGCGGCCGTCAACGATTCGAAGGCGGGCAGGGCAATGGAAACGCCCAGCCCACGCATGGCGAGCCGCTGGAGAAATCCCCGGCGTTGCAGCAGATCGCGAGGCTGGCGGAAGGACGGCTGGGTCATGGCGAAGCCTCCAAGGGGCTGGTGTCGTGGTGTGGTCCACGCACTGTCGTAAAGGGCACGCTCGACGCGACACCGTGGACAAGCACCCGCATCCCGCCGTCACGATCCAAAGCCGCCACTATTCTATCGACCGCCGGGGTGTCGAAATATTCGAGACCCCGGCCAAGGGCATAGGTCAGCATCTTATCCGCCAAACAGCGGTGGAAGTCGATCCGGCGGGGGCCGGCGATGATTTTCGCCAGTGCGTGGGCGTCGGCAAAATGCTCGCCGGTGACGAGTCGGCCGGCCGAATCGATCGGGCTGCCGTGGTCGTCGTCCCGCCACTGTCCAATGGCGTTGTAATGTTCGAGGGCGAGGCCGAGCGGATCCATGCGGGCATGGCACGAGGCACAGAGCGGATCGCCGCGATGCCGCTCCATCAACTGCCGCATGGGGGCCGCCCCATGCTCAGCCTGCGCGGATGCGTCAAGCGGCGGCACGTTGGCCGGTGCCGGCGGTGTCGGGGTGCCGAGGAGATTTTCCAGGATGAAGAGCCCCCGCTTCACCGGCGAGGTTCGCGACGGGTTCGACGTCACGAGCAGAAAGCTGCCGTGGGTGAGCAGGCCGGCACGGCTGCGGTCGCCTGGCAGCGTCACCGGCCGCATCGTGTCTCCCTCCACGCCTTCGATGCCGTAGAATCGGGCCAGTGGCTCGTTGAGAAACGTAACGTCCCCCACGAGCAGGTCAGTGGCCGGCAGATTCTCCCGCAGCACGTGTGTGAACTGCAGTTCGGTCTGCTGACGCATCGCCCGGCGGACGTTTCCCTGGAACACCTTCTCTGCGCGGCTGCGGTCGCTGTCGCCGAGCACCTTGCGGAGGTCGACGGGGAGTGCTTCCACGTCGCGTGTCTGAAGCCACTGGCCGACGAAGTTGTGCGCGAATGCGTCACTTTTGGGATCGTCGATCATCCGGTCGACCTGTTCGGTCAAATGGTCGCGGAGCAGGCCTTTGGCGGCCAGGCTGAAGAGCCTGTCGTCCGGCATCGAACTCCAGAGAAAGTAGGAGAGACGCGAGGCGAGAGACCATTCGTCAATCGGCGAGGCGCCGAAGGCAATCGGCGAGGCGCCGAAGGCAATCGGCGAGGCGCCGGCATCAATCGGCGAGGCGCCGGCATCATTTCCTACTGGTGACGGTTCGATACGGAATACGAACCGCGGCGCGGCGAGGATGGCTGTGAATCCGGCGACAAGTTGCCTGTCGATCGAGTTGCCGCCCGACTCGCTGACGATCGCCATCAGCTCCTTGAATGTGACGGCGTCGACGGGGCGACGAAAGGCCCGGCCCGCAAAACGCCGCAGCGTGCGCCTAAGCCAGGCGTCGCGGTCCTTCGCGGCAGCCGGCGGACCACCGGCATGGAACACGACGGAGGGCTTGTTTTCTGCCGTTGGCATCGCTGCCACGATCCGTTCGGCGATTGTGGCGGCCGCCTCAAGGTATTTCTCCATCAGAATCGGCGACATGGAAAGCACCGCGCCGATCGTGTCGAAGCCGTGCCCCGTGTCGTCGGCGGGAAATATCTGGGATGCGTCGAAGGAGATTCCGCTGAGATCGCGGATTGTGTTGGCGTATTCGACCCGATTGAGCCGGCGGAGTATCACGGCGCCGGGGTCGGGCCGCGCGGGATCGAGTGCGAAGACGTCGCGTTCGATAAAACGGATCAGCGTGGCGTGTTCCCCTGGAGTCGGCCGGGGCTCGTCGGCGGGCGGCATCGTGCCGGCACGAAGATTTCTCCACACCGCTTCCCACCTGGCCTGGTCGGGGCTGGCTTCGGCTGCGGGACCACGAGCGGCTGTTGTGGTGAGCAGTTCGTCGAGGGCCAGGCCGCCTTCGGAGGCGCCGTCGCAGTGGCACTGGCCGCAGTACGACCGGAGCAGCCCCGGGGCATCGCCGGCCTGGCCGGCGGTCGCGGCGACGGCGAACAGGATCGCCGGAACGCGTTTCCAGGCCCAGGCCCAGGCCATGGGGCGACTCCTCTTGGGAAACGGGAGGGAATTGGGAAGCGGGCGGAAAGTTACGGGAAACCTACGGCGAAACCCAGGCGCCGCTGTCGGCGGGCACAGACCAGCGGGTCTATGGTATCACCGGAGCTGCTGCCTCGCTGAGGCCGGTCTGCCCGGCTATTCTGTCTGAATATTCTTGCTGAATCTTCTTTCCGGGTCTTCTCTCTGGGTCTTCTCTCTGGGTATTTCCGAGGAGCATGTATGCACCGCTGGCTGGGAACGATCGCACTGGCGGCTATGGCGTCTGTCGGGTGGGCGGATGACGGCTCAATCATGCTGCATGGCCGGGAGGCGAGCGTCCGC
>JBIIFB010000115.1:0-12129 GCA_044237545.1 Pirellulales bacterium | reverse complement strand
GACGGAAGACGGCGAGGCGACGCTCAAGCAGTGGTTTCCGGAGCGGGACCGCATCCGCCTGCAGCCGGCCAACCCCGCCATGAAGCCGATCTACGTGAAGAACGCCCGGGTGCTCGGTGTTCTCGTCGGGGTGGTTCGCAAGACGGGATAGCATCACGGCGGGCGTTCGCTGCGACCATCGTGGGTGGGCACGTTTTTAACGTGCCCTGCCCGCGTGGGGTCAATTTTTTAACGTGCCCTGTCCCGCGTGGGGGCGAGTTTTTAACGTGCCCTGTCCCGCGTGGGGGCGAGTTTTTAACGTGCCCTGCCCGCGTGGGGGCGAGTTTTTAACTTGCCCTGTCCCGCGTGGGGGCGAGTTTTTAACTTGCCCTGTCCCTCGCAGGAGTTTGTCAGGCGAGCGGCGCCGCTTCCTGGAGTTGGTGGAGTTTGTTGTAGAGCGTCTTGAGACTGATGCCGAGCTCTTCGGCGGTACGGGCCTTGTTGCCATGGTTACGATCGAGTCCTTCGAGAATCGCCCGCATCTCCATGTCTCGCAGGCTCTCCGGTTTTCGGGACGGGGTGGCGGCCCCACTCCTTGCAGCTGCAACCGGCGGGTTTGCAATCAGGTCAGCTGGTGCTAGCGCAGCGGCACCTGGTGCCCCGGTGGCTGTCGTCGCTGACCCTGGAGTGACTTTTGCGGTGGTCGTTGTCTGCGGCAGGGCTGCTCCGAGCCGCGTCGGGAGATGCTCCAGCTGGAGCGGCAGATCGTCGCAGAGCACCAGCGCGTGTTCGATCACATTGGCGAGTTCACGAATATTTCCCGGCCAGCGATGGTGGGCGAGCACCTCGAAAACCTCCGGCACGGCGACCGGCGCCTCTGGCGGCGTCTGCGGTCGCGCGTTGCGGACAAAATGCTGCACGAGTTCGGGCAGATCATCGACACGATCCCGAAGAGGCGGGATGGCGATTTCGAACGTGTTGATCCGGAACAGCAGGTCCTCCCGAAACTCTCCCACAGCCACCATCTCTTCCAGCGACCGATGGGTGGCGCACACGACGCGAACATCCACCGTGATCGGCTGGTTGTCACCCACACGACGGATCTCGCCGCTCTCGAGCGCCCTGAGCAGCCGCGACTGGAGTGGCTTGGGAAGTTCACCGATCTCGTCGAGAAACAGCGTGCCGCCGTCGGCCACCTCGAACAGCCCTGCACGATGCTCATCGGCCCCGGTGAAGGCTCCCTTGCGGTGGCCGAACAGTTCGCTCTCCACCAGATGCTCGGGCAGGGCGCCGCAGTTGACCGCCACCAGGGGCCCCGCGGCCCGGGGGCTGCCTTCATGAATGGCACGGGCCACCAACTCCTTGCCTGTGCCCGTTTCGCCGCGGACCAGCACGCTTGAATCGCTCGCCGCCACGCGAGACACCAACCGCCGCACGCGGTCGAGGCCGGACGACGTTCCCACCAGCTGACTTGTGCCCTCGGCCCGGCGGACGCGGCGTTCCAACGCCCGCAGCCTGCTGGTCAGCTCCCGTTTCTTTCGCACACGCTCCAAAACAGCCTGAATATCCGCGAGTTTGCAGGGCTTGGTCAGGTAGTCGAAAACCCCCTGCCGCACTGCTGTCACGGCGCTTTCCAACGAAGACTTGCCCGTGATGATCACCGCCTCGGTGTCGGCCGATGTCGCGCGTATCCTCGCGATCACCTCCAGCCCGCCCACGCCGGGCATGTCGAGATCCACGATCACGCAGTCGTAGGAGGTGCGGTCGAGCGCGGCCAGTGCCGTACGGCCGTCTGGGCAGACCGTAGCCTCATGGCCCAGCCGCGGCAGTTCAATCCGCATCAGTTCCTGGATCGACGTTTCATCGTCGGCGAACAGGATTCGCATCGGTCTGACAGAGGGCTTCATGGTGAGTCTCCGACGAGGTGCGCTATGTGCCGCTCGAATAATGGATTGTGGTTCGAATGCTCGACCGCGGCTGGAAAGGTCGCCGCCGGCGATGAGGCATCGCCCACCACGGCAAGCGGCAGCGTGACCCGGAACGTCGAGCCATGGCCAGTACCGGCACTGGCGGCCTCGATCCTGCCGCCATGGTCGGCGACGATCCGGTGTACGATCGAGAGCCCGAGGCCCGTCCCCTGCCCCGAACGGCGTCGGGTGAAGAACGGCTCGAAGAGATGCTCGAGCACCTCGTCCGTCATGCCGCAGCCGTCGTCTGTGATCGTGAGCAGCGCCTCGCTGCCGCTCCGCCTCACGCCCACCCGAACGTGACCCGACTCTTCGATGCAGTCGAGCGCGTTGACCAAAAGGTTCAAGACGACCTGCTTGATCTCCTGCGGGTTGACCATCACCAGTACATCGGGCCCTTCGTCGATCTCGATTGAACGACCGGCAAACCGCCCCATGTGCCGCAGCATGTCGGCCACGTCGGCCACGAGCGCCACCACAGCCGTCGCCTGCCGGCGCACCTCGCCGAGCCGGGAAAAGTCGAGGAGCTTCTCGGTGATGCCCTTGCAGCGAAAGGCCTCGTTCTGGATGAGCTCCAGGTAGCGCTTGACGATCCGCTTTTCGGCATCGGCATCGGCGTCGGCAGCGGCATCGCCGGACGGCAGACTCTCCAGCCGGCTCTCGAGCGATTCAGCGCACATCGCGATCGACGCCAGTGGGTTGTTGATCTCGTGGGCGACGCCGGCCGCCAGGAAACCGACGCTTGCCAGCTGTTCACTGCGGATCACCTCACGGGTGCGCAACTGCACCTGCCGGTCGAGGTCGTCACGGATTTCCTCAAACCGCTCCGTCATATCGTTGAGCGCCGCGGCCAGTTCGGCCATCTCGTCGCTCGTATCGAGCTTGAGTCGAAAGGCGAAGTCTCCCGCCGCCACGCGACGCGAGCCGTGCCCCAGAAGCCGGAGCGGCCGAAAGACCCAGCGATAGCTGAGTGCGCCGAGCGCCGCCAGGAGCGCCGCCGCTGCCGTGGCCGAGGCCCAGGTGGTGACGATCAGCGTGCGGTAACCGCTGCGAACCTCATGCGAAAGGTCATGCAGCCGCTCCTGCAGGAACGTGGGCAACGCCGCCGACAGCGAGGCAAGGCGGTCGAGGTGCGGCCCGCTTTCCAGGAGCCTGCCCCGCTGCCAGGGCACGCTGCTCTCATCCGCGGTGGCATCGACCAACGCCGGCGGGGCGGGCGCAACGATGGTGTCGATGGTGTCGAGACAGACCGCAAGAGCCGCGGCCGTCTCCCGCTCGCGGCTCCGGTCGCCGAAGGGAAACGGCATGCTGTCCAGTTCGCCCTCGGCCAGTTCATCGCAGTAGCGCTCGAGCGACCAACGAACACGGTCGATCTGGCCGATGAAGGAATCCGCGAACACCGGCTCTTCTTCGTCTTCATCCCCACTGAATTCAGGGTCTCCAACCAAAACCGAGGCGGGGGGGCTCGGAGCTGCCAGACCGAAGTCGGCCTCCCCTGAAAGCGCCCGGGCATGCACGAGCCGGAGGCTGCCGACGCTGGCATTGAGTTCGCTGGCCCGGGGCAGTTCGGCCGCGCGGCAACTCAGCGACCGCACCAGTCTCCGGTAGGAATAGACGCCCAGGAAGCTACTGGCCGACAGCACGGCCACCATGATGCCAACGAGCATGCCACCGAGCAGCAGTTTATTGCGAATGGGGCGTCGCTTGACCATGTCCGACCTCCGTGTCGGCAGACAGTTGTGTGCCCGCAATCGGCCGGGCAGACTACGCGGGCGGGGGAACGTAGCAAAAGACAGGCGTTGTCAGAAGGGCGAATCGGGCCGCTCTTGGGCCGCTCTTGGGCCGCTCTTGGGCCACTCTTGGGCCGCTCCTGAGCATGCCTCGGTGCGGTGGGGGGTCGAACGGAGATCCGACTGGGGCGGCCCCTGTCGACCGTTCCTACACCAGCCCGAATCGCTTCCGCAGAAACCACTCGGTGCACATGCATGCGGCCAGGAGCAGGAACATCGGCCACTTGTCCCAGACGGCGAGCGACCACTGCTCCGTGGTCTCGAAGGCCGCCGGCTTTCCGGCAATCTCCTCGAAGATGCCCGGCACCTCCTCCGGCAGCCGCACGCCGCCACCGGTCGCCTCGGCCAGTTGTCGCATCAGCAGCGGATTGGCACGTGGGTTGGCCAATTCCAGATCCTGTCGAACCACGGTGAATCGCGCGGCACGTTCCCGCGGTGCGGCCTCCCCCGGGCGTGCCGCCTTGACGACGAGCTTCCAGTCGCCGGGATCGTTGAAGTCGGCCACCGTGCCGGTGAACGTGTCGCCCCGCCTCGCGATCCGGACCGGGCGTGACTGCCCCGTCGGCGACACCGCGACCGCCTCGAGCGCCACGTCTGTCACTGCCGTGCCATCGGGCTTTGTCAGCCCGGCATCGAAGGCGAGTGGCACGCCGGGTGCAATGCGACGCTGCGCGAGACGGACCCAGAGCGAGTCCTGATCGGCATCGTCCTGCTTCGCCAGCCAGAGCACGAGCTGCCGCCAGAAACGCCGGTGCTGCTCGACCGCCCCCTGCATCGCCCACCGCCAGGTCGAGTCGCCAGCGAAGGCGAGCACGCGGCCATCGCCATATTCACGGCCGACGAGCAGCGGCCGGCCGTCGGCGGTCACCGCCAACGGCTTGGCGGCCGGCACGAGCCGGCCGAGGTCGTTGGCTCCGTCGAGCGGTGGCAGTGCCTGCCATGCCAGCCGCGATTCCTGATCGTTCCGGCCCTGTCGCAGGATCGACACACCGCCGAAGCGGGCGTCGGGCAGCATCTGCAGCGGCCCCTTGAGATGCAGCCGCTCCCGCACCGGCTCATCGAACGGCTGCCGCGCAAGTCGGTCAGGCTCGAAAGGCAGCGCCGGCGCGAGTGCGGAGCTGCCCCAGCCGCCGGCCTCGAAGGCATGAAACCCACCGAGCAGACCGATACCGGCACCGGACTGCACCGAGCGGAGAATCTTCTGCAGGTCATCGCGTCGAATCGCGGCGGAATCGAGGTCACCGATCAGGAAGACGTTGTAGTCGCCAGCCAACTGGCGGCTGAGATCGACCGGCCAGTTTTCACGGCGGCCGGAGTCGATCCACCGGAAGTCGACCTGCATGTCAGGGCTGGCCGAGAGCACGCGACGCAGAAACCGCTGCTCCACCCGCAGGCTGCCCTCGAGAAAGAGCACTCGCAGGCCGCCGTCAGCCACTTCGACGAACGTGGAGAGTTCGTTGTTGGTGACCACCACTTCCCCCTCCTGACGCTCGACGACGAGCGACAGCTTCCGTTCACCGAGACTCTGCGGCGTCCAGGCGAGGCGGACCGCCTGCTCGACGTCTTGCCGCCCGCCACTGCCGGGGCCGCCTCCTTGTACCGTCGTTCGGGCCACCTCCTCCATACCGCCGCCGTCGGACTCGGCCATCAGCTTGACGACCACATCCCTGTCCGACAGCCCTTCCAGCCGCACGCGGCCCGCGATCTCCAACTGATTCTTGAGGTAAACGGTCTCGCCCACCGACAGATTCACGATCGCGGCGTCGCGGCCCTGCGCCGCCCCGAGCTGCTGTCCGAACGTCACGCTCCAGAGGGGCACGCCCGCATCGCCCACGGCACGGGCCGCCGACTGGGGCGGCTCGTCCCGCGGCGGATAAGCGTGCTGCGAGCCATCACTGAGCACGATCACTCCGGCGAGTTGGCGGCCAGCCCCGGCTCGCACGGCCTCCGCAATCGCCGCTCCGATCGCGGTCTGATCTGATGTCTTGCCAGCCTGCCACGCAGTGAGTGGAAACGGATTTTCGGCGTCGGCGGGAACGAACCGCAGTTCCCGATCGAAGGCGTAGGTGCTGATGTCGAAATCGCCCCCCTTCACCAGCGCCTCGGCCGCCGGCCGGGCGGCTGCGAGCGCCGCGGTCAATTCCTCCCAGCGGGTCCGGCCATTGGGGCCGTCCGCGACGGTCATGCTCTTCGACGCATCGGCCAGCACCACCACCGTTCCCTGCTGCCTCGCCTGCTGCGTCGAGACGAAGGTCGGCCTCATGAGGCAGATCACCAGGCTGAGAAAGGCACCCAGACGCAGGAGCACCAACAGCAGCACCCGGCTCCTGGAGACGCGGGAACGGTCGGGGGGCACGGCCAACAACACGACCATCAGCAGGGCCGTGACCACAGCCACCAGAAGCCACGATCCAACTGGGTCGAAGTGAACGGCCATCCGCTGAACGGTCGTTGCCGCGATCATGCTCCGGCCTCCTGCTCGACGGCGACCGGTAGAGGGGGCGGCATCCCGGCCGACCCGCCCGGTGTCCTCGGCAACGCTGCTCCCGTTTTCGCCTCCGCCGTCGCCGCCTCCTCAGCCGCCTCGGCAAACTCCGCAGCCGGGCCGGCGCCGATCGCCGTCGACTCGCGTGGTGCATAAAACCGGTTGGCCACGATCCAGTCGGCAGCCATCACCGCCGCGGCGAGCAGAATAATCCATCCGTAGAGTTCGGCGCCGACGCGTTCGAGATTGACGTCGCGAACGAGTTCGGCCTCGGTTCGTGCAAGCCTGTGGCCAGCGCCCCAGACCGCTGCCAGGCTGTCGGGATTCACGCGGGTGAAATCGGTGGCCGATGGTTCGAGGGTGGCGCTGAATCCAGTTGCCAGTCCTGCCGCCGCCCCGCCGGCCCGAACCGAATAGTTGCCCGGCAACTGCGTGGCGGTGACGGTGATCGTGCCACGGGCCTGATCGATGGCCACTGGAAACTCGTCCCCGCTCGGTGGCCGCACGAAGGCCGCAATCCCCTCGCGACGCGGCATGTGCAGGCTCGCCGGCCGACCGGCCACGATGTTCAGATCGTCCGACGTATCGATCGCCCGCAGGAGGGTCTCATTGGCGAGCATCACGAACGGCCAGGGTTCGAAGCCGGTGGCCAGGGTGTTCCATGCTTCCGGATCATCGGCTGACTGCGACACGGGCGTGGTCACGGTCACCACCATCCCCTGCCCGAGTGCATGTTCGATCACCGCGGGCATTCCGTTGCGATAATCGGCCACAGCATGGGCTGTCACGGCTGCGGTGCCTGTAGCTCGATCGGCAGCTCGATCGGTAGCTGGCTCGGCAGGTTGCCCAGCAGGAGCCAGCTCGAATTCCCAGTGTCGTGTGACTGGAAAATCCTGCCACGGCACTGCATCGCCGACCCGCCGGAAGGCCGCCAGGATCGGATGATCAAGGGCTGCGGGTGCGAGGAAGTTCTCGCCGCCGGCCGCCCGCCAGACCCTCACGATCCCGCCTCCAAGCACCCGTTGCGAGGCCGGGCTATTGAACCGCGTCGCGTCAACGGCCCGGGGGCCGAGCCAGACCACCAGGCCGCGGCCCGCCGCCACCCACTGGCCGAGCAATTCCCATGTCGCGGGCGGCAGCGGCGGTGGATCAACCAGCACGATGCCGCGGAAGTCGTCCCAGGCGAGCGATGCCAACTCGAGTGAGTCCACGAGCGTGATTTCAAAGGCTGCCTTGCCTGCCTTGGCCAGCGCCGCCGGCGCGATCGCCTGTGCGAGAAACAGCCCCGTGCGCGACGCGGGCGCAGGCGCCGCCACCAGAATACGGGCCGCCGCCCCCACCTCGACGGTGAAGCTCCGGGCGTTGTCAGCCTCCAGGTCGTCGTCACCATCGATCACCACGCGGCCCTGCCGGATGCCCGGCTCCAGCCCCGTGATCTCGAAGTCGATTTGTCCACCGGCGGTCGGCTGCCACACGCCCGGTTTCACGGCCCGTCTCGTGGCCTGGCCGTTCTCGCCGATCATGTCCACGCTCACCGAGCGGTTGGCATCGGTGCCGGTGCGGCGAGTGGCCACGGTGATTCCCAGCGTCGAACCGGCAGGAATCCTGTCACTGGAAAGCTCCACCGCATCGATCGCGAAATTTCGGGCCGCCGTCGCCCCCACGTCCACCACGAGCAGGCTTGTGTCAGGGTGCGATTCCGCGAGGTCAAGTTGGGGGGCGTTGTTCCAGGCACCCTGCGAGCAGTCGGTGAAGAGGTAGATCTCGCGACGGGCCATGCCCGACCCAGCCACGAGCCGCACCGCATCGGCGAGCGTCTGGGAGAGCGAGGCCGCCGGGCTGGCGGCGGTGAGCCGTTCGATCCGGGCAGTGGCCGCCGCGATCGTCGGGGCAAAGGCCGCTGCGCCCCCCGACGTGTCGAGCACGGCCACCCTGCTCTCCGCTGGCAATTTCGCGAACAGCGTCTTCGCCATGTCGGCAGCCTGCTCCAGCCGGGTGCGATTCCCCTCCCTGAGGAGCATTCGCGGCGCCGTGTCGAAGACGAATGCCGCCGCCACCGGCCCCTCGCCGTCGGCCAGCCATCCCGCCCCGCGGAGCACGGGCCGGGCCAGCGCAAACGCCAGGAATACGAGGGCCGCCATCCGCAGCAGCAGCAGGAAGACGTGGCTGATCCGGAGGCTGCGACGATTGGTCACCGCCCGCTGCTGCAGGAAACGGAGCGCCGGGAACTCCAGCTTGACCGGCTTCCGCCGCATCAGGAGATGGAGCACCAGCGGCACGGCGACAAGCGCCGCGCCGCCCAGCAGCATCGGTGTCAGAAACGAGAGTCCCATACCGATAGTTTAGCCGGGTTTCCGTCGCGCCGTGTTCCACTCGCGTTCTGTTCCAGTCTCGCCGTGTTCCACTTGCACACGTGCTGCCCGGAACATCCGTGAGGGATCATCCTGCCGGTCGTCCCGTGTCGCCCGACGTCAAAACCGGTTGCGACGACTGGAGAGATACCCCAACAGCGCCCGATCGAACTGCATGCTTGTGTCGAGGGGCACGTAGTCGATGCCGGCGTGAAAGCAGGTCTTGCGATAGTCCTCCCGAAACGCCTCCACGCCCGCGACATACTGCTTGCGAACGGCGTCGGTATCCACCACGAGCCGGTCGAGGGACTCCGGCTCCGTAAACTCCACGAGCCCTTCGAACGGAAACCGAACCTCCGCCTCGTCGAGCACATGAAAGATGATCACGTCGTGCCCGCGGTGCCGCAACCGCAGAAGCGCATCGCGGATCGGATCCGGATCCGCCAGCAGGTCACTGAAGATCATCACCAGCGACCGGTGCCGCAGCATGGCGGCCACCTGCACGAGGCTGCGGGCGATGTCGGTCTTCCCGGAGGGCTTCACCTTCGAGAGCACCGACAGCACCTGCGCGATCTGCGACCGCTTCGAACGGGCCGGCAGGCTGGCGTGGAGCTTCTCGTCGAAGACCATCAGTCCACAGGGGTCTTGCTGGTGGATCATCAGCCAGCAGAGGGCCGCGGACAGCGAGATCGAGTAGTCGAGCTTCGTCAGTTCCTGGCGGTAGGTATAGGCCATCGAGGCGCTGGCATCGATCACGAGATACCCTGTGATGTTGGTCTCCGCCTCGAACTTCTTGACGTAGTGCTTGTCGGTCTTGGCGTAGACAAGCCAGTCGATGTCCTTGGGATCGTCGCCGGAGGTGTACTTGCGATGCTCGCTGAACTCGACGGAAAAACCCTGGTAGGGGCTGGCATGGAGCCCCTGCAGGAAGCCCCGGACGATGAACTGCGCGCGGAGGTCGAGCCGCGCGATCTGCCGCACGACCTCCGGCTTCAGGTATTCCTCGACCGCACGCACCAACGTCCTGCTCCCAGCCCCGCACCTGCGTGAGGGCCTACTTCACCAGTTTTGGAATCTCCGGCTCCGGTATCTCGCGAACCAGCCGCTCGATGATCGACTCAGATGTCAGCCCGTCGGCCTGGGCCTGGAAGTTGGTGGCGATGCGGTGCCGCAGCACCGGCACGGCAATCCGCCGGATGTCCTGCAGCGACACGCTGAATCGGCCATCCATGGCGGCCATGGCCTTGCCTCCCTGGATCAGAAACTGCCCGGCCCGCGGCCCGGCGCCCCAGTCGACCAGTTCCGTCACATACGTTGGCGCCTGGGCATCCTTTGGCCGCGTGGCCCGCACGAGCCGGGCCACGTACTTCACCACGTATTCGCTCACCGCCACGCTGCCCACGAGCTTCTGGATGTTGACGATCGCCCGCCCCGACAGCACCTTCCGCACCTCGGGCTTTTCCGCCCGTGTCGTCGCCATCAGGATCTGCTCCTCCTCGCTCGCCGTGGGATACCCGACCTTGATGTTGAACATGAAGCGGTCGAGCTGCGCTTCCGGCAGCGGATAGGTCCCTTCCTGTTCGATCGGATTCTGGGTGGCGATCGTGAAGAAGGGGTCGGGGAGCGAGTAGGTCTCCTGGCCCACGGAGACTTCCCGTTCCTGCATCGCCTGCAGGAGCGCGGCCTGGGTCTTCGGTGGGGTGCGGTTGATCTCGTCTGCCAGCAGGATGTTCGTGAAGATCGGCCCTTCGACGAATCGGAACCGCCGCCGGCCGGCCTCATCCTCCTCCAGCACGTTGGTGCCGGTGATGTCGGAGGGCATCAGGTCGGGCGTGAACTGGACCCGCTTGAAACCGACGTCGAGGATGCGGGCCAGCGTGGAGACCATGAGCGTCTTGGCCAGGCCGGGCACCCCCTCCAGCAGACAGTGCCCGCGGGTGAAGATGGCGGCGAAGAGCTGCTCGATGACCTCGTTCTGGCCGACGATCACCTTCTGCAATTCCTCCTGCATCAGCTTGCGATGCTGGGAAAACTCCTGCAGGATTTCATCGAGCGTCTTGGGGCGGGCGGCGGTGGACACTCGTGCAATCCCTCGGGTGTGAACCTGGCAGGCTGGGTTGGGGCGGACTCGGCATGAGTCCGCACCGAAAGTATCGGCCCCAGAGACGAAACCAGCAAACGCACGGCATCCGGTGCGACCGTAATCGTCCACGTTCTGGCAGCATCCATTCCTGCCCGCGCCGGAAAACCAGTACCATCGGGAGAGTCGCGGCAGGCAGCCGGCTGTCCGATCTCCCCGCCGCTCATCCCGCCGCACCTGCGCCCGCGACAGACCGTGCCCATGACCACACTGAAGGGGCTTACCGTGCCTTCCCTGCCGCGATCCTCCGGCGTGTTCGCCGGAATGGTGTTCCGTCTGCTGCTGGCCGCCCTCTTCGGCCTGACGACGACTCCTGCCGAGACGGCCGAGCGGGAGCCGTTGCCCGTCTCGCCAGACGCGATCCAGCGGACCATCGAAAAGGCCCGCGACTGGCTGATCCGTGAGCAGGAGGCGAACGGCTCCTGGGAGTGTTCGATGCGCACCGACGACACGCGGGTGGGCGCCACGTCGCTGGTGATGCTGGCTTTGGCCAACGCGGGCGTCGAGAGAAGCCACCTCGCCATGCAGCGGGGTCTCGACTGGCTGCGGCGGCAGCAGCCAGACGAAACCTATTCCGTCTCCCTGCAGACGCTCACCTTGGCCATGCTTTCGCCCGACGCCGACCGGGCCATTCTCGAGCGGAACGTCGACTGGCTGGAAAAGGCGCAGGTGCAGCAGGGCCCCGCGACCGGCTCCTGGTCGTACGGCACAAACAAGGGCACCGGTGACAACTCCAACGCCCAGTTCGCACTCCTCGCACTGCACGAGGCCGACCGGGCCGGCATCCGCGTGCGACGGGAGGTCTGGGCGCGAGCGCAGCAATACTGGGCGGCGTGCGCGAATCCCGATGGCTCATGGGGCTACACCATCGGCAACAGCGCCGGCTCGGGCAGCATGACCTGTGCCGGCATCGCCAGCATCTGGATCACGTCCGAGCACATCGGCACGCCCGACGCGCGGGCCGCTGCCGACAGCGTCTCCTGCTGCGGCGGCGGGGCTTCGCCGAAAGTGCTCGAACGGGGCCTGCAATGGCTCGGACGCCGGTTTTCGGTCGTGGAAAACCCCGGCACCGGTGGCCAGACCTGGCTCTATTACTACCTGTACGGCCTCGAGCGGGTGGGGCGATTCACGGCGCGGCGATTCATCGGTGAGTCCGATTGGTATCTCGAAGGGGCGCGGATGTTCGTCGCCACGCAGGATGGCCTGACGGGGGCCTTCCGCGGCGGCAGGATCGAGGATCCGACCGTGGCCACCAGCTTCGCGCTGCTGTTTCTCGCCAAGGGCCGCCGACCGGTGCTCGTCGCCAAGAGCCGCCACGGTCCCGCGGACGACTGGAATCGCCACGGCCACGACATCGCCCATCTGGTCGAACATGTGGAATCCCGCTGGCGTTCCGATCATCCCGCCGGTCTGTCCT
>JBIIFB010000255.1:0-3885 GCA_044237545.1 Pirellulales bacterium | reverse complement strand
ACACTCTATCGTACGGCCCCCGCTGGGTGGAACGGGTAATAGCACGCAATCAAACGAACCCATGAATGTATACATCAGTATACATATTTGGTCAATCCGCCGCGCCAGCCCACATCCAGCGGATGGTTCCAGCCTGAGCGTCACTCCGCCGCGTAGACGTCGATCTCGCCGAAGAACGAGTTGTCGAGATTCCTCGACAACTCGTCGTCGGGCTTGGCCTCGTCTCTGGTGGGCTGCATGACCCAGAGCAGGTAGCGAAACCGGCCCAGCGAACCGCCGGCGGCAGTGATCGATGTCGCCTGCTGGGCGGGGCGGAGCTCCCGCGACCGGCCGAAGTAGCTGTCGGTATTTACTCGCGCGATGAGGGTCCAGCCCGTAGCCACGGGTGATTTTTCGATCCCCGGAGCCGCGTCACCCGCGAAACCGTAGAGGTCGTACTTCTGGGTGGCCCGCGTGTGATCGGTGTCGATTTTCACATTGCGGTGCCATGAATAGGCATTCACCTTCGACACCGCCACTCTGCTGCCCAGATCGAGCAGCAGGCAGCCAGACTCTTCACGGGCAAAATAGACCGACTCCGTCGGCGAATCAGGCTGCGATTGACCCGTGCCGTCGAGCAGCAGTTCGGGCCGACCGCTCTCGTGCTTGCGGCCCTTGTAGAGCTGGCCCTTCACGCACTCGATCGTGGCCTTGCCCTGCGAACTGTCGGCGTAGTCGTCGGCCGACGGCGGCTCTATCGATGGGAACCGAAATGCCGGCGAGTCGTCACCGCTCTCGATCCTCGCCGTGACCTGAGCTGACCCCGACTCGACCTCCATCGCGTCGCCGGCCTTGAGCAGATGCTGGACGGCACTTGAAGCCAGATGCACCTGCACCTCGCCACTCGTCACATCGACCCGGCAGCGGCCGTCGAGCGTTGCCTCCGCCGTGAACTCGGTGCCGAGGTCAACGACGCTCGCCGTCCGCGTGTGGATCGTGAACCCCTTCGCCTCCGGCGTGGACGCAATCACCCGCACCCGCCCCGCCGTCAGCCGGGCCGACTGCCGCGACTCCATCTCGAAGATCGCCGGGGCCGTGAGCCACACCGAGGCCCCGCAGAGAAAGTCGAGCCGCAGCCTGCCGGTGGCAAGCTCCAATTTCTCTCCTGCCCGGATAGTATCGCCAACCGCATGGGCGATATCCGCCCCGACCCAGCCGACGCCGTCGAGCTCAGCAAGCCGCGCGACGACCGGCGGCACGATGACGGCACGCGGCATAGGGCGAGCATCACCGCCGGCGATATTCGTCCAGGTTGGGTTCAGCATCGCAGTCGCCGCGAGCACGACCCCGGCCAACGCGGCCATGCCGCCGATCGCCAGCCATGTGCGGCTGGTGGGGCGACTGGTGGTGCGCCTCTTGGAACGACTGTCGGTGCGCACCATGCTGCCTCGCCCCGCAGTGGCCTTTCGGTCACCGCCCTCACCGGAGGCCGGTCCGTCATGCTCCAGCCGCAGCAGGTCGTGCACGAAAAACTCGTGGCCGGTCGCAAGCCGGGCGTGGATCTCCTTTTGCCACAGGTATTCGTCGAGCGAGGCAGCTTGGTCGCGCAAGACCGCCGTCAGCTCGGTGAGCAGTTCTTCGCTCGCCGTGCCGTGGCAGGTGGCTGCAACGGCTGCATCGAACTCGTCTGAAGGAAACCTCATGCGACGGCCTCCGCCTGCTCGGCCCGCTCGATGCAATCCTGCAAGAGCCGGCGGATCCGCTGCATCGCCTTGTAGACCGCGTCGACGGTGCGGTGGGATTCCTTCGCGACGCCGTCAACGCCGAGCTGCCGGAAATAGTAGCCCTCGATGATCCGCCGCTGATCGGTGGAGAGCTTCTCCAGGCAGCCGTCGAGGAATCGCAGCCGCGAATCCATGGCGGGCATCAGTTCGATCCGCCGCTTCGCGATCGTCTCGGCCACGTCGTCGGCCAGAATCGACTGCCAGCGTTTCTTGCGGGCTAGCCACTGCTTCGTGATGTTGAGGGCGAACCGGCAGGCCAGGGGGGTGAACGGCTGGGACAGATCGTATTGGTCGAATTTTTGCCAGAGCACGACCGCCGTCTGCTGCACCACCTCGCGAGCGTCTTCGAGGCTCGGCGTGATGGCCGCGACATACCGGAACAGTTCCTGTTCGCTGGCGAGAAAGAGCGCAAGAAACCGCTCCTGGGAGCGGTCTTGGGAACGGTTGTCGGGGGTGGGATTGCCTGCGGGCATGGGAGACTCCAACCTTACCTCCTCCGGGGGTCCGATTTTGGACACTCCCTCACAACAAAGCGTTTGAGGGCCGGCTCACTACGTGATGGATCGCGTTTTCCCTTGCTTGCGCTGCGGGCTTGGATGGAGCGAGGACTTATCCAAGCCCGACGCGCCAGCGAGGGAATTCGGGCGATCCAAAAAATTGTCCCCACGGCCCCGACGGGTTAGCCTCCACACAGTCCAGCCAGTTTTCCAGGGTCCTTGCCTGAGGCCTCTGGATGGCTGGGGAGCCAGAAAATCCCCGTAAAAACCACCTGTGTCCAAAATTATGGACTTGGTGGAGGTAACTGGTGGAGCGGGTCTTCGGAACCGCCCCCGCCAAACTAGATCATCAAGCCGACACGCAGGCAGGCCGCACACCCGAGAGACACCACCACCGGACGGCATTCGTTTCACTTCATTTCGATCGATGGCTTTTCTCTTCTCTTGATGCACGGAGCCAAACCCATGTCTCACGAACTGCCATCCCGCATGCGGGAGGCCCAACTGATTCCAGCCAGGGCCGCGTTTACGCTCGTCGAACTCCTGGTCGTGATCGCCATCATCGGCACACTCGTCGGCCTGCTCCTGCCGGCCGTGCAGGCGGCGAGAGAATCGGCCCGAGCCAGCGCCTGTCGCAACACCCTCAAACAGTTTGGTGTTGCCGTCCACAATCACATTGAGGCCAAGAAGACTTTCCCATTTCTCGCGTGCTACGTGCCCTTGCCGACAAATAACGTGCGATGGAGTGGCGTCGTGCCGCTGCTGCCGTATCTCGAGGAGCAGAGACTCTACGATCGGCTTAACTACGCAAGCTACAACACAAACAGCGCCGCCGCACTTCAGATCGTACCTCTGTTTAGGTGCGCTTCGCACCCTGACTTCAATCTCAACATGACAACCACACTTAGAGCGCCGACCAACTATCTACTCTGCATCGGCGACAAGTACAGTTTCAATGCCAGCGCCGGGGTTAAAGCCAACATTCGGGGCCTGTTTGGCAACAGCGATTCGACTGGCGTTAGCCTCATCGGCCCCAAGGATGTCACAGACGGACTGTCGAAGACGATCGCCATGTCCGAGTGCATCCTTCCTACGCCGGGAGGCGCCGACGCAGGATTTACGTATAACGACGATGTAGGTCAGCAACCCGTCAATAACCGGGGCGCGTCAGCTGCAACCAATACAAACTCTCCATCCGCTTGCTGGAGCAGTTGGAACGGCGCCGGCTTCAATCCCAACGCAGGCGTCCATCTGCGGTCCCTGTGGCGGTCACCCGGTGGCACGTGGAGCTTCGGCCGCGGCGGCCTTGCAGGCTTTAACACGATCCTGCCGCCCAACGGCCCGGTCTGCAGCGGGGGGGATAGCGGCGGCATCCTGCCGCCGCGTAGCTACCATGTGGGCGGTGTTCACGGCGTGATGGCCGACGGCGCCGTGCGGTTCTTCAGTGATTCGATCGACTGCGGTAGCAGGGTCTCCGAATTGTTGACAGTCACCGCTGGAATCAGCCCCTATGGCGTGTGGGGCGCTCTCGGCAGTCGGGCCAGCGGCGAAATATTCTCCTCCGACGCTTACTGAGGCTACCCTTGAAAAACCGTCGCGGTTCAATCGTCACCATCCTTGCCGTC
>JBIIFB010000254.1:0-3906 GCA_044237545.1 Pirellulales bacterium | reverse complement strand
CGCCTCCGCCGTCCTGTCCGAAATCAGCGACGATTGGGAAACAGAACGCGCCTACCTGAACATGGAAGCCAGATGACCCACCTTTGAAAACCGCGATTTACAGAAGGGGTGTTGCTTTATCTGTCCTTATGCCTTTTGTCCTACCGATGATGCACTCAAAGGTCAAACAATGGGTCTGATCGCAACTGAAACGACACAGAGCCTATAAGCAGGAGACGCTCCGGGCCTGGAAAAGGTTCGATTGGCGGGAATATGGCCAATCCTTGTGAGGGATCGCCTTTTTGGCCTATGATTTCCGCTGAAAGTGCGTTTTTTCGCAAGAAAACAGCGTTTGCCCCCGTAGCTCAGTGGATAGAGCGATGGTTTCCTAAACCATAGGTCGCAGGTTCGATCCCTGCCGGGGGTATTTTGTTAGTCGTTTCTTTCGGAAACGCGGCAGAAACGCCAGTTGTCGGTGCTGCGTGCAGCTCAGTGCAGCCTGAGTCCGGGGACTGTTGCGTCGCTTTTTGCGTCGCTTTATCAAAGTCCGCCTGCACGATTTGTAGGTAGTGCTTCTGGGCCACCTTGGGTGAGTTGCCCAGCCACTTGCAGACTACGTGCAGGGGATGCTCGCGGACGAGCTCGGTCTCTCTGGTTCCCCGCAGGTTGTGGAAAAGCCTCGGCCACGGACTCACCCCGGCTTTTCGCAGGATGCGAAGGAAATGAGTCCTGAGGTTTTGGTCTGACGACCGGTATCGCTGAATCACGTAAACGGAGCCCGGTTTGGCCTGCTCGAAGGCCTCGGTCAACGCGGTGCGAAGCTCTGGGAACAGTGGCACTTCACGATAACCGCCCTCGGGATACCGGTCCGTCTTCGGACTCGTGACTTTGATTCTGCCTCGCTCCCAATCGACATCCTGCCAAGTCAGAAGGAGATGTTCGGACGGGCACCTTAGGCCTCCGAAACGGCTCAGGGCAATGATCGCCCGCCACTCGGCGTCGGGACAAGCGGCGAACGCCGCTGCGATCATATCTCGCGTCACAAAAAACTCCCGGCTGGAATTTGACTGAGAACCGGTTTTCAAATCCGCAAAGGGATTTGACGACAGAAGCCGGTGGCGGACGGCAGAGCGGAAGAACTCCTTCGCACGCTTGACGTCACGGGCCACGGTGGCAATGGAAAGACCTCGTGCCTCCTTATCGCCTCCCCGTCCTCGTACGTTCTTCGCTCGATAGCCCTTCGTCAAGAGCCAATGCGCCCAGTCATCAGCATCACCCTCCGTGATCGTGTCGATTGAACGATCCTCGCCAAACCGCTGGATCAATCGCTGAGCCGCCCTCGCCAGATTTCGCCGCGTATTAGGCTTGAGATGGCTGCGAGCGTCGAGTTGCTTTCGCAGGTAGTTGCCAAGCCTGAGATCGTGCTTCTCAACTGCCGTGACCTGCGGCGTAACGAGCCCAACACGAACGAGGCGGGCATAAAACGCTGGCGTCAGCTTGGACGTCCATCGTTCCGTATCTGGATCAACTGGCTTGCCGGTATTCAAAGCGACGAGCATCCGCTCAACATAGACGTTGATTTCTCCAGCAATCTGCTTGCTGACCTTCCCCAGCCGCAACGTCTGACGGCCCCTCGTTGGATGAGAGAACTGGATTCGACGGTGCCCGGTCTTCTTGTCGTATGAAATACTGGCCATGAGGAGGGTTCCTGTTCCTTGGAAATGGTTATCAATAACTGACGCCGACAGATCGATGTGCGTTCTGGAAGAGACTGCATTTTCGCGATTGGAGGACAGGCGGGTGTTGGCTATGACACAGATGCCTCATGAAACGCAGGGACAATTCGCCGCGTTGGTGGCTCCGCTCAGGGTGGACACCCCGATCCTCGAGCGCGCATTTCACGCGATAATTCAGTATCGCGACGGTTACTCTCCCCTTCGCCGATCAAGGGCTTAGGGTTGCGGCTCTCTTGGACCAGCGTGGCCCCTCCACTGCCGCCACAACTGGCATCCAGACACCCTGTGCAAGCTAGGTCAACACGATCACACGGGGCGACTCCTTGCTGACGGTGTTGACTGCGAGCCATACCTTTAGGCCCGCGACCGGGTAGACGACAGCCGTGCCAAGACGAACGATGGGGACGTCGCCGTCCTTGGTGAGCCTCGCGAGCAGCCGCTCGCTAATACCGAGCATCTCGGCGGCCTCGCGCGATCTGACCGAAAGAGTCGGCGGCGGTTCACGCTGGCTAGTAAATATCGAGCTATTCATAGTGCCTCCTTCATTGCTCAGGTAGTCATGGGTTGTTGGGTTCCAGATGTCTGTTCGGGAAACGGCTTGGGTCGCCTTGGCGGCGGCGGGGCGTCTACAGTGCGAGTCGCTCGCATCATGCTCACGTGACGTCGCCGTGGCACACGCCACGGTAAGGCGACCATCGGTTTGAACCCGCTTAGCCCCGTCACGGGAACGGGTGCGATCACTGCTCGATCGCCTCGCCGAGCCGCAGCACACCGCACTCGCGGGCAAGCTCACTCAGGTCGCAGTGCCATCGCTCGAGGTTGCCGGTGTGAGCATCCACCACCAGATAGTGGCCGAACTCACGGCGTTCATGCTCACTGCGTGGTTTTCGCAACACTTGGCCCTCGCGGGCCAGCACCCGTCTCACACGGGCCTCGATCACTCTCTGCGGAATTTTATTCGTTGACATCTCCCATACTCCTGACGTTGCGTTACCGGTGCCAGCGGCAACGTGCCGCAGGCACAACCCGCCCGGCCCGGCTTGCACGGGCCTGCCGCTGGAGAGCGGTGCAGTGTCAGCCGTTGCAAGAAGGCACGGGTTTATGCGCCGCAAGAAACTGTCCGGTGCGGTTAATGCACACGACCGCCGTGCCACCCTTGCGACGCATGTTCTCCATATCCTGTTGCCACGATTCCCCAACGTACACTCGCAACAACTCCGCATAGGAAACGATGCACATCGTGAACCGCTTGCACCTCGCCTTGCGTTGCAACCGCTCTAGGCCGCGATCGCGCAGAGATCGGTTGGACAGAAACGGAACAAGATCGAGCGCGTCTACCGTTGTCAGCACGACGACGGGATCAGACACGCCACGGGAGCGTGCCATCTGCTCGGCCTTCACAATCCATCCATGCCTGATCGCGAGACACACGATCTGCTCGCGTTCACGAATTCCAAAATCACCTGCGGCTACCATGCGTCACCTTTGCTGCTGTTGCCTTACCTCAATCCGGCTCGCGGCACCTCGCCGCTAGCACAACCCGCCCGGCCCGGCTTGCACGGGCCCGCCGCTGGAGGGCGGTACGTGAATCAAAAGGGCACGTCCATCTCCTGCCCGCTTCTCGCGGCCAGATCTCGCATCAGCCGCAACGCCAACCGCTTCGCCTGCGCTTTGACCTCCGTGCTCGCGGCTTCCCTGATCGCATCACTCACCGCGACGAAGGTCGCTTCGTCGATCTCTTCGATCGCGGCCCTAACGCCCGCGTCGACGCTTCTCGCATAGTCGTCAATCAACTCGTCTTCGTCCACGATGTATTTCACAACTCCGGATGCGGCGTGTTCCCGCTCGACGTCTATATTCATTCCTGCCAAATCGAACGCTTGCTTAATAAGCTCCGACATACTGCCTCCAATACTTCACAATGACACCAGCGGCAACGTGCTGCTGGCAGTGCGGGTGGGTGTCGCGGAGAGTGACGGCGACCGTGGGCAGCAAGACTGGCTCACTGCACGCGGACCGCTGGTCGGCGTGCGTGACGATGCGCTGCGAGTAACGAGTAACGTCATCCATGACTGTTTACGACCTCGTAGGGGAGGCGTAGTCTCCCGCGATTCGACTGCGCGTCAAGCGAGTTTTTCGCGACTTCTTATTTGCCGAGAAACGCAGACAAATAAGGTCGCCGCTCGCACCT
>JBIIFB010000114.1:0-12277 GCA_044237545.1 Pirellulales bacterium | reverse complement strand
CGTGTGGCAGAGAATTCGAGTGGCGGCGGAAGTGGGCCACCTGCTGGGACGAGGTCCGCTACTGCAGCGACCGCTGCCGCATGGGACGGGGAGCGAAGCAGGCCGACGGGCACTAGCCATTCGTAACGTGGCGACAAGATTGCATCTTGTTGGGCTCGGGGCTTTGATCGGGCAAGTTGAAAACTCGCCCCCACGGGGAAGTCGAGGGACGACGGACAAGTTGAAAACTTGCCGCCACGGGGAGGGGCGAGGGACACGGACAAGTTGAAAACTTGCCGCCACGGGGGGAAAGCAAATTACTCGGATGCTGGCAGCGGTCCTGATAGTGCGTCGGACCGGGAGAACCCGCGGCCGCGGAGGTCGCGGATCGCGAGGCCGCCCGAGCGCTTGGCGAGCCGTTGGCCTTCGGCATCCCGCACGAGCGGCACGTGACAGAACGCGGGCGCGGCCCAGCCGAGCGCCTCGTAGAGCAAAAGCTGTCGCGCTGTGCTCGTGAGCAGGTCCTCGCCGCGGACCACCTCCGCGATCTCCATCGCATGGTCGTCGGACACCACCGCCAGCTCGTAGGCGGGAAGATCGTCCCGTCGCCAGACCACGAAGTCGCCGAAGTCGACCCCCGCAGTTCGCCGCACGCGGCCAGCCAAGGCGTCGTCGAACTCGATCACACGGCCATCGGGCACGCGGAATCGCCAGGCGACAGCGCCGGGCGCGGCCGCGCGGCCCCACGATACAGGTCGCAGACGCGTCGGAAAGATCGGCTCGGCGTCTGGCTCGAGACCGGCTTCGCCGGGCATCGGCTCGTGCGGCGCGGTGGCGGCCTCGTCGACATCGCGACGGGAGTGCTGGCTCGGATAGATCGCGCCTGTCGCCTCCAGTCGCCGCCAGATCTCGAGATACCAGGCGGTGCGTTCGCTCTGCCGATAGGACGCATGCGGTCCGCCGACATCCGGCCCCTCGGTCCATTCGATCCCCAGCCAGCGGAGGTCGTCGATCGCTGCCTCGCAAAACTCCTCGCGGCACCGCGGCCGGTCGAGATCCTCAATCCGCAGCACGAGGCCAGCCGAGCCGGCCCTCGACGCTGCGACCGCAAACGTCCGCGCATGACCGATATGCAGGAAGCCGGTCGGCGTCGGAGCGAGGCGGCCGCGGAGGGGCATGGAGGTGTTTCGCAGGGTCGCGTTCTCGCAGTCGCTACAGCAGCCACCAGTTGGCTGTCAGTAACACGTAGCCACCTAATGCAAGGTTGGTGGCGGCATGGGCGAGGATCGTGTCGATCGGCCGCCGCGTGGCTGCCGCGATGCCGGTAACGATCGCAAACCAGCCCACGGCAGCGAAGCACTCGGAGGGATGCGATGCCGCGGCGTACAGCAGGCAGGCCCCGACGGCAGGGAATGTCAGCATGCCAAATGGCACGTTCCAGAAATCCTCCCGGATCACGTAGCGGAGCAGGAAGCCCCGTAGGAACAGCTCCTCGACGAGTGGCACCACCGCGATCAGGCCGACGGCACGAACCACCAGAAAGGCCCACGCGGTTCCGACGTCGCCGCCGAGATCAGTAGCGGGGTTGAATGCCGCCCGCCCGCCGGCAGCGACGGCCCAGCCGGCCTCGCGTTGGAGCGATGCCAGCACGATCCAGGGCACCACAAGCGCCAGCCCGAGGAGTGGCGGCCACCAGGCTGGACGGCCCAGCCAGCGGTAAATCTGTGGCCACGAGCGGGCCAATGCCAGCAGGGTGGCGGCTGTCCGCGCTGCATACACCACGGGATAGGCAGAAAAAGGAATGCCCAGCGCCCCGGCAAGTCCGCCGCCGCTCCGGCTGGGCTCCAAGAGCCCACAGGCCAAAAACAGGACAAACGGTAGGACGCACGCCTCCCACGGCCGTTCTGGGCCTAGTTCTGGGCCCAGTTCTGGGCCCAGTTCTGGGCCCAGTTCTGTTCCGAGGGGGTGCTCGATCAGCGAGGTGTCTGGATGGTGGTCTGGATGCTGCATGAATCTCATGGCCTGTCGCGTTGCGGCCCGCTTGAGTATATTCCCGCTGACGGCCCGAGCCTCTGGCATCGGCCTCTTTGTTGTTCGGCCGTCCGTGCTGTTTCTCGACATCCCCCGCCCAGACCTCCGAAGGTGTTTTCGTCCATGGATCTGTCCAAGCTCCGCAACATGGGCATCTCGGCCCACATCGACTCCGGTAAGACCACGCTCTCGGAGCGGATTCTCTACTACGCAGGCCGCATTCACCGGATCCAGGAGGTGAAGGGGGGCGGCGACGGCGCGACCATGGACTATATGGACCTCGAGCGCGAGCGCGGCATCACGATCACCAGCGCCGCCACGAGCGTCAAGTGGCATGACTGCGATATCAACCTCATCGATACCCCGGGCCACGTCGATTTCACCGTCGAGGTGGAACGCAGCCTGCGCGTGCTCGACGGCGCCATCCTCGTGCTCTGCGCCGTGGGCGGCGTCCAGAGCCAGTCGATGACGGTCGACCGGCAGATGAAGCGGTACAAGGTGCCACGCCTGGCGTTTGTCAACAAAATGGACCGCACCGGAGCCAACTTCGAGCGGGTCGTGGGCCAACTGCGGGACAAGCTCGGCTGCGATGCGATTCCGATGCAGATTCCGATCGGCAAGGAAGACAAACTCGAGGGCGTGATCGATCTGGTTTCGATGAAAGCCGCCTATTTCGACGGCGACAACGGTGAGACCGTTCGCGAGGAGAATATCCCCGATGCCTACGTGAAGGCGGCGGCCGAAGGCCGGCATGCCATGCTCGAGGCGCTCGCCATGTATTCCGACTCCCTCATGGAGAAACTGCTCAGCGAGCAGCCGGTCTCGGACGACGAGATCCATGCTGTCGTCAAGGCGGCCATGCAAAACCAGAGCATCACGCCCGTCTTTTGCGGCTCGGCCTACAAGAACAAGGGCGTGCAAAAGTTGCTCGACGCAGTGGTGCGGTATCTGCCCAGCCCGCTGGAGCGGAAGATCATCGCCAAGAAGTGGGACAATCCCGACGAGGTATTCGACCTGATCCCCGAACCGAAGAAGCCGCTGGTGGCGATGGCCTTCAAGATCGTAGACGACCCCTACGGCCAACTGACATTCATGCGGGTCTACCAGGGCACGATCACCAAGGGCGAGGCCTACATCAACCAGCGGACCAGCCAGAAGCAGCGGTTCAGCCGGATCGTGAAGATGCATGCCGACAAGCGTGAAGAGATCGATTCCGGTGAGGCCGGCGATATCGTGGCCGTCATGGGAGTCGATGCAGCCAGCGGCGATACCTACGCCGCCGACCACAAATACTGCACGCTGGAAAACATGTTCGTGCCGGAACCGGTGATCAAGATGTCGATCACCCCGACCAACCGCGACGGTCTCGACAAGCTCAGCAAGGCGTTGAACCGGTTCAGTCGCGAGGACCCCACGTTCCGGGTGGCCACCGACGAAGAGACTGGCGAGACACTCATCGCCGGGATGGGCGAGCTGCATCTCGACATCTACGTGGAGCGGATCAAGCGGGAGTTCAAGGTGGAAGTGGAGGTCGGTGCACCGAAGGTCAGCTACCGCGAGGCGCCGACCAGGTCCACCAACTACGACTACAAGCACAAGAAGCAGACCGGTGGTTCAGGCCAGTACGCCCACATCATCGGCTCGCTCGAGCCGCTTCCCGAGGAGTCGACCGAGAACTTTGTCTTTGATGACGCGGTCGTGGGGGGGCGTGTGCCGCGGGAATACATTCCGTCGGTTGAAAAGGGTTTTCGGTCCGTCCTCTCCAAGGGGCCGATCGCGGGCTTTCCGATCGTGGGCGTCAAGGCGTCGCTGGTGGACGGTTCCTATCACGACGTTGACTCCTCCGACATGGCCTTCCAGATCTGCGCCCGTGCCGGATTCCGCGAGGCTTTTCTCAACACGAAGCCCGTGCTGCTCGAGCCGATCATGAAGATGGAGGTCGAGGTTCCCGCCGATTTCCAGGGGCCGGTCACGGGCGAGCTCAACAAGCGGCGAGGGCTGATCATCTCCACGGAGACGATCGGCAAGTCGTCGACGATCATCGCCGAAGTGCCACTGGCGGAGACCTTCGGTTACTCGACCGACCTCCGGAGCATGACGCAGGGGCAGGGCGTGTTCACGATGGAATTCTCGAAGTACCGGCCGACGCCGGGGAATATCCAGAAGGAAATCGTGGAAGAGCGCAAGAAGGCTGACCTAGCCGCAGCGAAGTAGGACGCAGCGAAATAAGCCGCCGCGCAGTAAGCCGCCTTTAGGGAAGCGGCCGTCAGTTGGCGATTTGAGCGGCGATCTCGTCCCAGAATCGAATCCGTGACTCGAGGCAGCCTCGTGCCGTCTGCGATGCTTCGGCCCAGTTGGCCGCATCATCTCCGCAGAGCCGCGCCACGATTCGCCGGCAGACCGGTGCGTGTTTCGCGTCGTCGTGGGCGATGTGCCGCTCCAGATAAAACCGAAACGGCACCCAGGCGGCGGGATCCTCAGCCGCGAGTGACCCGACCAAGTGGCGGAACATGTCGGGAATCACATCCTCGCGACCGTAGGTGAAGGCCGCGACGATGCGGTGCGTGGATCCCGATTCGATGACCTCGAACGAACGCCTCACAAAGTCGCAGGCCGCAGGAGGACCGCCACATGCGGCCAGTGCCTCGGAGAGGGTCGAGCCACTCCTCAGCAATTCCAGCAAACGCTCGATCGGCCGCGTATCCGCGCCCGCGTGCCGCATGCTGTGGAGATAGAGTTCGAAGTGGGAGGCGTGACCGCCATCCGGGAGTTCGTCCGACTCCTCGTCGAGCACGATTTCGTTGACGAGCCGGCGGGCCTCGGGATCGGCCGTCGGCAGCCACGGAATACCGGTGCAGGTCAGCTTCTGCTGCATCGCCTTGAGGAGGCTCTGGAAATCCCAGACAGCGAAGACATGGTGCTCCATGAACTGCCTGAGCCGCTCAGGGCTGTCGATCAGGGCATAGAGAGGGTGGTGAACAAGTCGTTCGCGGGCATCGCCCAGATCGATCTGGGCTTCGATCGCCGGTTTGCCGTTGTGGCTGAGCATGTGGCTGTTGAGAGGAGCGGAAGTTCCGGCGGGAGCCGATGGAGCGGAGGCTGCAGCAGGCATGATGGTCTTTTTTTGGGTGAACGGTCTTTTTCGGCCGCCATGGTCTTTTTCGGGGGCCATGGCAGAGCTCACGAAACTCCCTTGTGTTGTAGTCGCCATCAGCATCCGGGCGAATCGTCCCTGCGGATTACCCCCCAAAACATCGGTCAAGACGCGTCCTTCTCTGCCCGGCCGGGGCCATCTGCTACCCTTCGGCCATGTATCGATCCGAGCCCTTGCCCCTGTCCATCTGGATCGTCAATCCATTCGACGACATCCCCGGGGAGGGCCTGCCCCCGCTGCGGTATTGGTCGCTGGCCCGCGTGCTGGCCGGCCGCGGTCATGATGTGACCTGGTGGACCGCGGCCTGGAGCCACCGCCGCAAGGCGGCCCGAACCACACCGCTCTTCATCCGCGACGACGAGGGTTTTGCCGTTCGGCTGGTGGCCGTGCGGCCCTACACGAAGAATGTCTCGCTCGCCCGCCTCGCCAGCCATCGCGACTTTGGCCGCACGTTCGAACGACTGGCCAACGAGTCGATAGCCTCAGGGCAGCTCGCCCGCCCCGACATCATTCTGGCCAGCCTGCCGCCCCTGGAGGGGCCGGAGGCGGCAGCCCGTCTGGCCAAACGGCTGGACGCGAATCTGGTCGTCGACCTGATGGACGTCTGGCCCGAGACCTTTGAGCGACTGCTGCCTGGCCCGCAGTGGCTGCGGAAGGCGTTGTCACCCCTGCTCTTCGGCCGAATGACGAACCGACGGCGGGCGTTGCTGGAGGCGGCCGACGCGGTCGCCTCGTGCGCCCACGGCTATTTTGAATCGATCCCCGAGGCCACTCACGGCGACAAGCCGAGGCACGTCTGCCACTTGGGCGGATGGCTCCCGGAATTCGCCGCTCCTCCACGGCTGGTCGATGAGGTTCCCGGCTCAAACGAGGCCAGGCAGGACGACGTAGCGGCCAAGCAGGCCGAGCAGCCAGCGGTCGTTCCGGCCGTTGCTGGGCCGCTCGAGTGTGTCTATGCCGGTACGTTGGAAGCCGGCCAGGACCTCGACACGCTTCTCGCTGCCGCCCGTCTGCTCTCGGCAAAAGGCGTCGCGGCCACGCTCCACGTGGCCGGCACCGGCCGGCTGGAGTCTACGGTCAGAACCGCGGCGGAAGCGATCCGTGGGCCCTGCTCGGTGCGGGTGCATGGGCTCCTCGATCGCGGTGCCTATGTGAAGCTGCTGTCGCAGTGCGATGTGGGGCTCGTGCTGGTGAAGCCCGAGTCGCACGTGGCGGTGCCCTACAAGGCGTGCGACTACGCCGCAGCCGGCCTGGCGATTGTGAACTCGTTGCCCGGGGAGCTGGAGCGGTTTGTGTCGGAGTATCGGGCGGGCCTGCCCTACACCGCGGGCAATGGTGAATCGCTCGCCAGCGCGATCGCCTCGCTGGCCGGCGATCGTCGGCGACTGCTCGACATGCGCCAGGGATCTCGCCGGCTCGCGGAGTCGGAGTTTGACCGCGAGAAGACCTATGCCCGGTTTGCGGACTGGCTCGAGGGGATCTCGCGGGAACGTCAGGGCTGACGCAGGCCGTGATTGGGCAGGGATCATTTTCGGGGGCAAGACTTCATGGCCGAAGCACAATCCATATCCGATCCACCCCAGACGCTTTGGCAGTCGCTTTCACATCTCGGTCCGGGGATCATCCTCGCCAGTTCCATCGTCGGCAGCGGCGAACTCATCGCGACGACGATCGTCGGCGCCGAGGCAGGCTTCGTGCTGCTGTGGCTGGTGATCCTCGGCTGTGCGATCAAGGTGGCGGCCCAGATCGAGATTGGCCGGACAACGCTCACGTGGGGCCGCACGCCGCTTGACGCCTTCAATCGTGTACCTGGCCCCAGATTCTTTGGGCTGGGCTGGATCTATTGGGGCTGGGTGGTCATGACAGTGCTCGTGGTGGTTCAGCAGGGGGGGGTTCTTTCCGGCGTGGCCCAGTCGCTCGCCGGCGGTCTCCCCCTCACGACGGCCGGGCAGGTGTGGAACCGGTCGCACGACGAGGCGGCCGACTTGCGTGTGGCGGAGGCGGCAGCACGGCGGCGTGGCGATGCGGCGGATGCCGATGCGATCCAGTCCCGGCTCGATGCCGCTGGCAAAGCGACACTCGTGCAGCCCGCGCCTCCCGACGAAACGATCTGGGCCATCATCGTGGGTGGGGTGACTGCGGTGCTCCTCGCGATCGGTCGCTACCGGCTGATCGAACGCGTTTCGATCCTGCTTGTCGGCACCTTCACGATCGTCACCCTGGTGGCCCTCGTCATGCTGCAACTCGACCCGGCGTGGGCGATCACGCCTGCAGAACTCGTCAGCGGCCTGATCCCCTCGATCCCGCCTTCGGTGGGCGGACGCTCGCCACTCGTGACGGCGTTGGCCACGATCGGCATCATCGGCGTGGGGGCGAGCGAGTTGATGGTCTATCCGTATTGGTGCCTGGAAAAGGGCTACGGCAAGGCCGTGGGCCCGCGGGACGCATCGCCGGCCTGGGCCGCCCGCGCCCGCGGGTGGATGAAGGTCATGCAACTTGACGCCTGGGGCTCGATGGTCGTCTACACGACCGTCACCATCTGCTTCTACCTGCTCGGGGCCGCCACCCTCGGTCGGCTCGGCCTGCGGCCCGCCGGCGGAGAAATGGTCCGGACCCTCGGGGCGATGTATGCGCCGGTCTTCGGCGAGTGGGCCCGGGGAGTGTTTCTCGTGGGCGCTTTCGCCGTGCTCTACTCGACACTCTTCGTGGCTGCTGCGGGCAATGCACGGATGGTGGTGGATGGTCTGATTCTCGCGGGGCGTCTGCCGGCGGACGACGCCTCGCGAACACTCTGGACGCGGCGGCTCTCGGTGGTGTGGCCGCTGGCGGCGCTCGTGCTGGCACTGATCATCCGCGAGCCGGTCGGCATGGTGCTCGCCAGCGGAATCGCCCAGGCCATCATGCTGGCCGCGCTCGGCGTGGCCGTGCTCTTCTTCCGGCATCGCGATATCGATCCACGGCTCGCGCCGTCGCGGGCCTGGGATCTGCTGCTGTGGGTGTCATCGGCGGGATTCGTCCTGATCGGCCTGTGGACGCTGTGGCAGAAGGTCGTCTCGCTGCTCTGATTTGGCTACTTTGTTCGCGGAACACGCGGGGCAGACGTCGCCATCAGGATTCGGCTACACTCAAGGGAAAATGGTTCCCGGAGTCTCACCATGCCGATCACCCGTCGTGACTTTCTGGCCGCCAGCGCCGCTGGAGTGTGCCTTGGTGCCGCCGCCGGATTCCCTGTGTCGGCGATCGCCGGTCCGCGGTCACGAAGCCTGCGGATCGCGCACCTGACCGACATCCACCTGCAGCCCGAGTTGCAGGCAGCCCGCGGGCTTGCCGCCTGTTTCTCGCATCTGCAGACGCGGCCCGTCGCGTCGGGCCAGGCTGCTCATGAAGCGGTCGACGGGGCCCCGCCCGATCTGATCATCACCGGCGGCGACACGATCATGGACTCCTTCGAGGCCGATACGGCCCGCACAAAGCTCCAGTGGGAACTGTGGCGCAAGGTGAAGGCCGATCACTGCGGTATGGAACTGCACAGCGTCGTCGGCAATCACGATGTCTGGGGCTGGTCCAAGGGGAAGTCTGGCACCACCGGCACCGAGCCGCTCTACGGAAAGCGGTGGGTCTGCGACGAATTCGGCCGCGAACTCCCCTACACGAGCTTCGATCGCGCCGGCTGGCATGTCGTGTTGCTCGACAGCGTGTTTCCCCACAAACAGAGCTACATCGGCCGGATCGACGACGCCCAGTGGGACTGGCTCGAACGCGACCTTTCGGCCGTGCCCGTGACGACCCCCGTCATTCTCTTCAGCCACATCCCCATCCTCTCCGCGGTGCCCTTCACGCTCGTGTCGCCAGCCATTCCGGGCATGCCAGCCATGCCAGCCGACGCCAAGCCGGCCTTCACGGTGCATGGTGGGCATGTGCACGTTGACGTGGATCGGTTTGCAAAGCTGTTTCAGAAGCATCGTCACGTGAAGGCCTGTGCGAGCGGCCACCTGCACATGGTGGAACAGATCGACTACGGCGGCGTGCGGTATCTCTGCAACGGAGCGGTGTCGGGCGGGTGGTGGAAGGGCCGCAACCGGGATACCGATTTCGGCTATGCCGTTGTCGACCTCTTCGACGACGGCACCGTCGAACGGCGGTATGTCCCCTATGGCTGGACGGCTGCCACGTGAGCGATACCGGCCCCGGTGCTCCGGCGGTGTTCGGCGAGGCACGCCCGACGATTCGGCTGCAGTTCGCCGGGTTCTGGGATGGCTTCGATTCCCGCGACAACTTTTTCACGCGGCTGCTCGGCCGTCGCTATCGTCTCGAAATCAGCGACGATCCCGAATTCGTCATCTTCGCCTACGTCGGCAAGCGGCGACGCGACTATAGTCGCTGGAACTGCGTGCGGATTTTCTACACCGGCGAGAACATCCAGCCTGATTGGAGTGCGTGCGACTGGGCGTTTTCATTCGAGCACACCCCGCACCCCCGGCATTTCCGTCTGCCGCACTGGCCGTTCTACGTCGATCCGACGATGCTCGTGAAGCCGCCAGGCCATGACCCGGAAAGAGTGCGGGCGGGCAAGAATCGCTTCTGCGCGTTCGTCGTTTCCAATCCGCTGTGCCGGACGCGAAATGCATTCTTCAAAAAGCTCTCCCGCTACAAGCCGGTCGACTCGGGTGGAAAAGTATTCAACACCCTGGGATACCGGGTGGGCGACAAGCAGGCATTTCTACGGGACTACAAGTTCACGATCGCCTTCGAAAACGAGTCGCATCCCGGCTACACCACAGAGAAGATCGTCGAGCCGATGCTGGCCGATTCGATCCCGATCTACTGGGGAGATCCCCTCGTGGGCCGCGACTTCGACAGCCGGAGCTTTCTGTCGGCACATGATTCCTCCTCGCTCGACGATCTCGTTGATCGCGTGGTCGAGGTGGATCGCAATCCGACACTGCACACAGAATTGCTCGCTCGGCCGTGGTACCGCGACAACCGGGTGCCCGCCTGCGCGGATGCCGGGACGATCCTCGAGCAGTTCTCACGAATCTTCTCGACACCGGTGGAGCCGGTGGCCCGTCGTCGCACGCTCGGCCATCTGTTGGGCATCGACCGCCTGCCTGCGGAGTCTGCCAGCCTCCTGCGCCGTGTCAAAAGGAAATGGCAAAAACTCGCCCGGAACGCCGGTTGAAGACGTTTGAACGCCGTTTGACGACGGCAGTTGTTTCGCGTTGGCTCATGGAGGATACTCCCTCGTCCGAGGAGGAGTTTCTATGGGAGGAGTACCTATGACAGCTTCTGGTTATGTCACCGACGTCGCCTACGTGCCAGGCTTCTATCCGCAGATGTCACCGGTGGCGATGCGGTATGTCGCTGCCCTCAACGGCGTCATCCCGCCGCAGATCGCCGATGGCTTTCGATTTCTTGAACTCGGCTGCGGATTGGGCCGCTGTCTCACCACCCTCGCAGCCGCCTACCCGCAGGGCACGTTCGTGGGCGTGGACGTCAATCCGGAGCATACGGCGGCTGTCTCTCGCGACATCGCCGCGGGGGAACTCGCCAATGCCCGTGTCATCACGGCCGACTTCGGAAGTCTCCCCGCCGATCTTGCTGCCGATCTTGGCGCATTTGATTTTATCGCGTTGCACGGCGTGTATAGCTGGGTGGCGCCGGGCGTGCGGGACGAGATTCTCGCGATCGCCCGCGACCGCCTCGCCCCGGGCGGCCTGCTGCTGGTGAGCTACAACGCCATGCCGGGCTGGGCCCACCTCCAGCCGATCCGCGGCATCCTGCGGCAGTACGCCGCTTTGCGGCAGGGCGACAGCGTGCAGCGAGTCCGGGACGCCGTGGCGTATCTGGTCTTCATGCGAGAGAAGCAGGCGAAGTATTTCGAGGAGAATCCCCGCGCCGCCGCCTACGTCGATGCGCTCCTGCAGCAGGATCCCCGGTATCTCGCCCATGAATACCTCAACGAGCACTGGACGAGCTTTTACTTCGCCGAAGTGGCAGGAGCCTTTGGTCAGGAGGGCCTCTCCTTTGTCGGCAGCCTGCCGGTCTTCACGAATTTCTGGGATCTCTGTGTGCGGCCTGAGTTTCAGGAACTCTTTCGCACGACGACGAACCGACTGGTGACGGAGGCCCACAAAGACTTCTGCGCGAATACCGCTTTTCGCTGGGACATCTATGCGAAATCACCGCGGCTGATGAAAAACGTGGATGAGCGGCTGCGGGACGTCGACGATCTGTATTACCGGGTGGCTCGGGCCGACGTGTCGCTGCCCTACCAGGCCAATCTGGGTGTCGTCACCTCGACCGTACAGGGGCCGCTTTATCAGTCGCTGATCGAACTGTTGAGCCGCGGCAGCATGCGGCTCTCGGAGATCATGGCGGCCAAGGAGATGCAAGGGATTCCGTCCGCAGATCTCGTTCGCGCCATCGATGCGGGGGTGGCCATGGGGCTCTTCGACATCACGGCCGCCGCGGTGGGCGCAGCACCTGCCACGCCGCCCAAAACGATCTCGTTGGTGCACCCTTTCAACAGGGCCTTGCTCGAGTCCGATGCACTGAGCGGACGACCTCTGGCCCTGGCCAGCGGGCTCTCTGGCACCGGCCACTCGCTTGGCGATCTCGATGCGGCGATCCTTCACGAACTCGTCGAACGCGGCCGTGATGGCCTGGCTGAGCGGCTGGCGACCCGGCTGGACGCGAGCGGCCGCACCCTGCAGAAGGATGGTCAGCCCGTGTCCGACGCGGCCCAGCGAAGCCAACTCGTCGAGGAGGCCTGTCGGGCATTCATCTCGACGAGCCTGCCGGAATTGGTACGGCTGGGCATCGTGCGGACGTAACTCCTGGGAGTGGCGGTCGTGTGGCCGCGAGTTTTGAACGTGCGGAACGTGGACTGGTCTTGTGGCCGCGAGTTTTTAACTTGCGGAACGTGGGGATAGGACACCGGACAAGTTAAAAACTTGCCGCCACGGATGCCGTGCGGAACGTGCTGGAATGGGGCGAGGTCCCCTAACAGCCCGTGGATAAAGTCGTCTTCACATCCCTGGATCTGGCGCTAAACTTCGGTCATCGGCCCTGAGCCGATGAGTATTGGCGGCCAAGGAGGGAAGCATGGCACTT
>JBIIFB010000253.1:0-3936 GCA_044237545.1 Pirellulales bacterium | reverse complement strand
GTGTCGCCCGTCTTGATCCGCAGCAGCTTCGCCTCTTCGGCCGTAGCCTTACCGGCCCAGATCTTCTGCTCGGCCCACTCGATTGGGATGCGGTATTTCTTCTCGATCACCTCGTAGAGCGAGGCATGGAAGTCCTCCTTGGGATCGATCCCGAACGATACGGGAATCTCCGAGCGCAGGAGCACGACGGGAAAGGCCTCGCTCGTGCCTCGGAGCCGGCGTATGCAGAGCGTCTTCTCACCCTTGGAGAGCCTCAGCGCAGCGGCGATTTCGTCGACCGGCACATGCCGCTCCACGCCGAGAATCTCCGTGCTGGCCTTGAGCTTCCGGCTTTCCATCTGCTCGCTGAAGCTGGTAAGCCTGCCCAAATCTTCGGTGACGGCGAGCTTCACGATGTGTGTGCCCGCGGCACGACGGCGTTTGATCAGCCCTTTCGCCGCCAGGCTGTCGGTCGCTTTTTTGACGGTGGCCCGGCTGACATCGAAGATCTTGATCAGATCCATTTCCCGCGGCACCTTGCCGCCTATCTCGCCCGCCTTGGCGATGCGGTCGAGGATGATTTGCTCGACCTGGTGGTAGAGCGGCACGGGCGAACGCTCGTCCAGCGAGAATCGCTCGGACGGACGGAAGAGGGCGTCGCCCGCCAACTCGCGATCAGTTGGCGACGCGGCCGTGCCCGTCCGGGCCGCACCACGCGAAGAAACCTGGCCGACCGGCCCTTTTCGTGAATTCCTCGACCGCTTCATCGCACCTGCCATCTCGTTCACGACTCCATGCCTGCTGACCATTCCGAGAGTCTACATCCGCCCCGGGGCCGGGCACATCGAACGCCCCGCTTTTCTATTTAACCGGACAAACGACATTGGCTACTGTGCCGCGCGCGGGCGGCTGGCTCCATCGAGCAGCAGGTCGTCCGTAATGGCAGCTTCCAAGGCGCAGTCTCGAAGTCGGGCACTTCAGGCTGTGCGAAGTGGGCCGCAAGACCGGCCCAGCGGGGCAGGAATCGCCCTGCCTCGCTACCAGATATCAGCCAGTAGAATCTGCAGTCTGCCGGAAAAGACCGTTACGGGATCGCTCGAAGGCTCGTGACAGCCACCGGTGCCGCCGAGGGCACTCAACTGCACACAATCGACCGCTCGTCACAAGTCAAACGCGTGCGTAAGTGCCGTTGACCGGCCTATCCTTATCCGTGGCTATGCTTGGATTCACCCAAATGACAAAGCTATCACTGATTCCATTCATCGCTTTGCAGATGTGCTCACTGGCAGCACTGCTCGCCGAGGATTCCTCTGCAATTCTGCGGCCCGAAGCGCTGCGCCGTTATGTGGCAACCTTCAACAGTCAGCGTCCGGACGACACCGCCGCCGACTTGCCGAGTGACGGCTCGATTACCGCCATCAGCAACGACCAAGCCGCCGCTTGGATGGAGCGAAACGTTCCTCTCTTCGAGTGTTCCGATAAAGACATCGAAGAGACTTACCACTTTCGCTGGTGGGCCTATCGCAAGCACATTTGGCACACCCCAGATGGCTTCGTCGTCACCGAGTTCCTGCCGAAGGTGAGCTGGAGCAAGATCTACAACACCATCAACTGCCCCGTGGGCCACCAACTCTACGAGGGACGCTGGATTCGCGACCCGAAGATCATCAACGACTACTCTCAGTTTCATTTTGGCAAAGGCGGTGATCCGGGTGGCTCGAGCAAGATGTATTCACAGTGGATTACTGACGCCGTCTACGCCCGCTATCTGGTCAACGCCGACAAGCCGTTCGTCACTGGGTTGTTGGACGCTTTGATCAAAAACCACGAGGCTTGGAAACAAGGTAACCCGGCACTCCACGCGTGGCAGAGAAGCCGCCTGCTCGACAATGGCCTTTATTGGCAGGTGGATTCCTGGGAGGGGCAGGAGTTCTCCATCGGCGGCACGGGCATCCGGCCACCGATGAACTCGTATATGTTCGGCGGGGCCGTTGCGATCGCCCGGATCGCTGAATGTGAGCGCACACCACCGCCATGGGGTCCGCGGAGCGGATGAAGGCGGTTGGAGCGGGATCAGCCCCTCTTGGCGATCCGCCGTCGCGCCCTCTTGACGGCCTTGGCGTCGGCTCTGGCCTGCCGCTCTTCGACCCGATAGATCCGAATCGCCTCGGGGTGCGCCTGCTTCCAGACATCGGGCCGCAGAGCGTCGTAGTTCGTCTCGCCAGCGAGGAGCCTGTCGAGGACGTCCTTCACGTAGACGAAGATGTCGAGGTCATTGCGATGCGCACTGCTGACGAGCGACATGAGATCGGCAGCGCGGTAACCGGCCGCGACGCTTCCGATGAACATCCAGTTCTTCCGGCCCAAGGCCACCTGCTTCATCAGCTGCTCAGTCTCGTTGTTGTCGATCGGCATCAGGCCGTCGTCGAGATAGACGAGCAGGTGCTCGAACTGATTCCGCAGGTAGGTCAGCGCCTGCCCAAAGAGCTCCTTCGGCATCACGTTCGCGATCGCTTCGCTGGCAAGATACTCCCGCATCTGCTCCCAGATCGGACGCGACTCTGCATGCCGTAAGGCCAATCGATCTTCGGGCGTGAGTGTCTTGGCACGGTCTTCAATGTCGTAGAGTTGCCGGAACATGGACAAGAGCATGCTGGCATGCACGGGACTGTTGTCTCGCGCTTCGAAGACCTTTCGCCGTGCATGTGCCACGCAGGCCGCGCGGATGATTCTGCCGTCGCTCTTTGTCTCCACGGAGCCGTAGCCCGCATAACAGTCGGCCATGAGGCTGCCCATGAAGCCATCCAAGAACAGCTCCGGACCGTCCCGGTGACGGCTGACCGTGAAGTCGAACACGTTAATCGGCGCCGTGATGCTCCGATAGACCCATATTCTCGCCGTGATGCTGCCACGCGATTCCGCCTGCGCAGCCGCGATCACCGCGCGGGCGCGAACGTTCTTCGGGTTGTCGGTATCACCGGGCAGTGGAGAGTCTTTTGTAACGAGGGTTACCGTCGTGTCGTCGGTGCCGATGATCGGGCCCGCCCGCACCACCTCCCGGAGGTGCGCTACGAGAGGTCGAATGAGATGGGCAGCTGCCTCCAGCACGTTCAGGAGCGTGCTCCTGGCAGGCGTCCAGCCGTGGGACGCGAAGAGGTCCTGCTGGCGGTAGACCGGAATGTGGTAGGCGTATTTCGCGACCATGATCTCGGCCGCCACGCTCGTGTCGTATCTGTTGCCCTCAACCAGGCCGACGGGCCGCGTTGCCTCGACCACGCCACACTCAGGAGCCTTCGGGCAGGCGAGCTTGGGGATTCCAGTGCGTCGCACGATCAGCTTTGGCGGCACGACTTCTAAGGTCTCCTGCCAGTCGTAGCCGATCACCTGCCGCTCGCCGTGCTCGGCACAGGTCTTCTGGTCGTCCGCAACCTCGAGCTTCACCTCGTACCGCGGCAGGTGGGCCGGAAGTTGTTCATTGCGGGGCTTTGCCTCGGCCTGCTTGCGACGCTCGTAGCCGTCGATCGTTTCGAGGGCGGCGTCGGCGATCCCTTCGGCCGCGTCGACGACGTCAGGCGTGTCGCCGAAGTCGAGCACGAACTGCTTCGGGTCGGCCAGGTAGCGTTCGATCTTCTTGCGGAAGGCCAGTTGCAGGGCGGCGTCCCGCTCCTTCTCGAGCTTTGCGATCTCTATCTTCTGCTCTTCGAGACGCTGCGACTGCTGCTCGATCAAGTGATCCTTGTTCGCGATGACGCGCGCACGCTCCGAAAGCATCGCGTGGCAAGCGGCCAGATCGTTCGGGAATGCCGTTTCAGTCGTCATGCCCGCAACATAATGACACCTCAGGTAAAGCGCAAGTGCTTTTTTCGGAGTCGCGAAAGATTTTTCAGATGAGCCTGCGGTGGTATCGCTTGCGTCGTTCCGCCGTCTCCAGCCGCACGCCGCCAAGAATCATTGCCA
>JBIIFB010000113.1:0-12406 GCA_044237545.1 Pirellulales bacterium | reverse complement strand
GGCCCGCTTCCTCGAGACCTACGTCAACGAGTAGGAGAATGTCGCAGCGTCGGAAGCACGGGGAGTCCCATCGCTTACGCTCCGGGCTTGTATGCGCCCGCAACACGCACCCATACACGCACCCATACACGCACCCATACACGCACCCATACACGCACCCATACACGCCCCCCGGCGTCGATGAATGTGGGAGGGGTTGCCCGTGGCCCCGAGAGCCGGCGTTGCTCGGGCACCGATCCGCCGCGGATTGGTCGTCGCAGGCAGGATGCCGGAGCGCAGTCAGCATCGAGTGAGCGCAGGCAGGATGCCGTAGCGAACGTCCGGCGACGGGGCCGCGGGCAGCCCCGGACCGCCGCGAGCATGCAGCCCGGACCGCCGGCGCTATGAAAGCCGTCATTCCTGCGTCAGGGTGCCCTTGGTGCTGGGCACGCCCTGTTGCCGCGGGTCGGTTTCGACAGCCATGCGGATGGCGCGGGCAGCGGCCTTGAAGACCGCCTCGGCGATGTGATGGCCGTTGCGGCCATGGTGCAGGATGGCATGAACGTTGGCGCCCGCGGTGGCGGCGAAGCTCTCCCAGAAGACCTCGACGAGTTGTGAATCGAAGAGGCCGATCGTGGGCACCGGGAACTCAACGGCGAAGACCGTCGCCGCCCGGCCACCGAGATCGACGGCCACCGTGGCGAGCGACTCGTCCATCGGGATGATCGCATGACCGTAGCGGCGGATGCCGCGGCGGTCACCGAGGCAGTCTCTGGTCGCCGTGCCGAGAGCCCGGCCGACATCCTCGACCGTGTGGTGGCCATCGACGTGCAGGTCGCCCTGGCAACGCACCGTCAGATCGATGAGCGCATGTGCGGCCAGCAGGGTGAGCATGTGGTCAAAGAAGCCCAGGCCGGTCTGGATGTCGGCCTTCCCGGCGCCGTCGAGATCGAGCGTGAGCAGGATGTCGGTTTCGGCAGTCCGGCGGGAAATAGTGGCGGTGCGTGGCATGACGGAGGCCGGTGTGGGGGGCTGTGGGGGAAACAGTCAGATCGTCTTCATGCAGGCGAGAAAGGCATCGATTTCAGGGTCTGTGCCAACGGTGATCCGGAGGCCGTCGCCCCAGCCTGCGTAGTGCATAAACCGGATCAGGATGCCCTGCGACTTGAGCGCCTCGTAGATCGGCCTGTGGGGCCGCTCGTGGTGGGTGCACCAGACGAAGTTGGCCTGGCTCTCGACCGCATCGTAGCCGAGCGCCCGCATGGCGTCGGTGAGCCGGCGGCGGGTGGCGATGATCCTGGCACGGTTATCGGCCAGCCATGCCTGGTCGTCGATGGCGGCGGTGGCCGCCGCGATCGAGAGCGTGTCGCAGTTATAGGAATCCTTGACCTTCTGCAATTGCTCGATGACCTGCGGCTGCGCCACGGCAAAGCCGAAGCGGAGGCCCGCCAGAGCATACGACTTGCTGAAGCTCCGTGTGACGATGACCCGGGGGTTCTGTTTCACAAGTCCAAGACAGTGTGAGTCGGAAAAATCACCGTAGGCCTCATCAACGACCACGGCGCAGGGCAGCGTCTCGGCGAGTTGTGCGATGCGGGGCGGCGGGATCAGCGTGCCGGACGGGCTGTTGGGATTGGCGATGATCGCCAGTTTGATCCCATTGCCATCCGCGGTCTGCGGGGCGGCAAAGGCATCATCGAGCGACCAGTCAGGATTGAATCGAAACGCGTCGCAGTGGGCGGACTGGATGTCGGTCAGCGTGCGGTAGAGGATGTAGCTGGGCGTCGGCGTTCGGATCCACTCCCCTGCCCCGACGAACGTGCGGACGATGATCGTGAGCAGATCGTCGCTGCCGTTGCCGCAGAGAATCCAGTCGGGTGCGACCCCGAGAATCTCGGCCGCCCGCATTCTGAATACGGTGGCGAGCGGGTCGGGATACTTCGCGAGCGTGCGGCCGGCGGTGGTGGCGATGATCGCGCGGGCCACAGCCGGAGAAGGCGGGTAGGGATTCTCGTTGGTGTTGAGCTTGATCCACTTGCCCCCCTGCGGCTGCTCGCCGGGAACGTAGCCCGTCAGAGCCGCGATGTCGGGGCGGACAAGGGAACGCGCAGGCGTGGGGCTGTTGGGCATGAGAATCGCTGGGCTGTTGGGTATGAACAGATTCTACCTTACAACTCCGAGGCCCAAACCGTCTGCGGGCCACGGGACGAGCCGCACATTCCCGTCCTTCCCGGCGATCCGTACAACCGGCAGCATCACCACCCGATCAGCCTTCCAGCCGGGCTTCAACGCTACGACGGTGGGCCGTGAGGCCCTCCGTGTCGGCGAGTGTCGCGATGTCGGCTGCCATCGCCGCGAGGTCGGCCCGGGCGAGCCGGATCACGCTGCCGCCGCGAAGAAACTCGTTGGCCGAGAGGCCGGCCGCGAATCGGGCCGTGCCACCGGTGGGGAGCACATGCGACGGTCCGGCTGCGTAGTCGCCCGCCGCCACGGGGCTGTAAGGGCCGAGAAAGACAGCGCCGGCATGACGGATCCGTGCGAGCATGGCCGCAGGATCAGCCGTGTCGATGGAAAGATGCTCGGCTGCCAGGGCATCGGCCAGGTGGGCTGATTCATCGTCGCTCCGCGTCACGACGATGGCCCCAAATCTCGCCAGGCTGTCGCGGGTGAGGTCGGCCCGTTCGAGCACGGCCAGCCGGCGGTCGATGGCTCCCGCGACGCGATCGGCCAGGGCAGCGCACGAACTGAGCAGGATCGCCGAGCCGGGAGAATGCTCCGCCTGGGCGAGCATATCGGCGGCAATGTATTCGGGATGGCTGGTCGCGTCGGCAACAATCACGATTTCGCTCGGGCCGGCGATCGAATCAATCGAGACATCGCCATAGACGTATTCCTTGGCGAGCGCGACAAAGAGATTGCCGGGGCCGACGATCTTGTCGACTCTCTGGAGACCGTCCACGCCGTAGGCCATCGCCGCCACCGCCTGGGCACCACCGGCCCGCAGCACGGTCTTGACGCCCAGTTCATGGCAGGTGGCAAGCACATGCAGGTTTTCAGAGCCGAATTTCGTGGGCGGTGCCACGACGACGATCTCGCGCACGCCGGCCACCTGGGCAGGCACAACGGTCATGAGCAGCGTTGATGGATAGGCAGCCGCACCGCCCGGCACGCAGACGCCCACGCGATCTAGCGGCAGATATCGCTGCCGCAGGATGCCGCCGCCAGGCAACGAGACCTCGACATCGCGGGCCAGTAAGGCCTCTTGGAAGCGGGAGACGTTCGCCCTGATCCGCCGCACGGCGGCAAGGAAGCCGGGCTCGACCGTGGCATGGGCGGAGGCAAGCGCGGCCGCATCGACAAAGAGCGTCTCCCGTGAGACACGAGCACGGTCGATCCTGTGGGTGTAATCGAGCAGGGACTCGAGGCCTTTGGCCTTCACGTCGTTGCAGATCCGCTCGACCACCTGACGGGGCGTAAGCGGCTCACCGAAGACGTCGATCGTCCGCTGCAGCCCTGCCGGACTCACCATTTCGCCCTGCGACGCGAGCGTGGCCCGCAAGGCATCCAGCCGCGGCCGCCCGTCCGGCATGTTCAGATCGATCCGCTCGCACACGCTCTGGGAGTTTGCTTTGACGCCGGGCTGGGTGGTCGTGGATGCCATCATGGGGATAGCATACCGAGCCTGGCTCGGACGGGGAGCCCGTTTTGCCCAGCGGTTTGCATGTGTTGCCCAGCGGATTGCACGTTTTGCCCGGTTTGCTAACGGGCGGCGTGTTCGGCTGGCTATCGGGCGGCGACCGCATTCACTGGGCCGGCTTCTGGACCATCCTGCGGCTGCGGAGCCCCCACCTGCTGCGACCAGCGTGCAGCGATCCAGTTGGGACCGGCCATCGCCGCCACCGCCAGCCCATCGTCGCCGGGCCCTTCCCGGAAAATCCGGGCGATCAGCTCGGTGCTACGGGAGGCAAGCGTCGTCGGGCCGGAGTCTGGCCTGTCACCAAAAACGGGGTCCGGGGGGAGTCGGCTCTGGGCCGCCATCGCCGCAGTCGCATCGGTGCCCAGACGGGCATCGAGGGCCACGGCTCGATCGATCGCCCGCGCAGCGTCGTCGGTGCGTTCGAGGGCCGTGAGCACGATCGACTGGCGGAGAAACGTGTCGGCAAGATCGGGTGCAATCGTGGCTGCCCGCCGATAGGCATCGAGCGCCGCGACGAGTTTGGCGGGCGCCTGCACGGCCGTTCGGAGATGCCGGTCGCCGACGGCCACGAGCCTCGCAGCCCGCAGACGGGTAGCGCCATTGCTCGGACGCACCGCAGCAACCTGCTGGGTTGGCCCCGCGATCCGCAGTGGCGGGTTTGAGCCGGTGGTCGCAGCGATCGATTGCACCCGCGTGGCGGCCGCCGGAGTCGAGACCCCCATAAACGGTAGCACGCCAGCCGGGCCATAGACGGGGGCGATCGAACCGCCGTACGGCGAGATGATGAGCGGAGCGTAGCTGGTGCAGCCGTATCCCAAGGCCGGCCAGTGATAATAGGGCGATGGATAGTAGGTGTATGGCAGACCAAAGCCGCCGCCGTACGGACCGCAGTATGCCGGGCCGCACCAGCGGGGGCCGATCACGTAACTGCTGACAGAACCGGAAAAAAAGCGGCCATAAGGACCACCGAAGAAAACGGAGTTTCTATACGCAAACCCCGGGCCACCACACCAGCCACCGCCGCCCCAGCCACCGTAGAAACGCGGGCCATAGACTGGGCCACACCACGGCCGGAAGCCGGCTCCGTAGCAGGCTCCCCGCCAGCGGCCGAACCAGGCTGACGCGGTCTGGGGCTGACACCACGCAACCACCATGACAAGCATCAGAATCGATACCTGAAACCAACGCGGCTGCCGCTTCATCGGTGACTGCTCCTGTGGAATGCTCTCGTTCAATGATCTCGTTCAATGATCTCAAGCCGTCCTAGAAATATATTCAATCGCATCACATTCTGGCGAGCATTGGGCTGGGCCTCCGAACAAGAATGCTGCCCTGTTGAGCGAGACTGGCAGGATGGGTAGTCTGCCGGGCGAGGCAGGCATGAATCCGCGGGTGCAATTCGGTGTCGGAATCGGGCTCACCAGGGAGATGGCGACCCGCCTTTCGGGGCTGCGCACCCCGGAGCGGATTCAGGATTTCGTCAGCGGACTCCGGTGGAACCACCAGCGGACGGGGCCGACTGCGCGATCGGTTACCGGAGTGCTCGGCCACGGCAGCGCCCACTGCATCGAGGGCGCTTTCGTGGCAGCATGTGCTCTTTGGCTCAACGGCCAGCCGCCGCTCCTCATCGACCTGGGCGCCGCGCGGGGCGATGTCGACCACGTCATGGCCCTGTTCCGACGTGGGGCCTGCTGGGGGGCGATTTCAAAGAGCAACAGTCCATTTCTGCGGTATCGGGATCCGATCTATCGCAGCCTGCGAGAACTCACCCTGTCGCTCTTCCCGCAGTACGTCAAACTTCGACGGAAGACCCTCAGGACGTATTCCGTGCCGGTCGATCTCCGTCGTCACGATCCGGCACTCTGGGTGACACGTGAGGGATTCTGCCAAGAAATGGTCGATATTCTGACGGGCTCCCGACACTTCGATATCCTTCCGGCCGATGAAAAGCCGGCCCTGCGGCCGATCGACGAGATCGAGGCCCGGGCCAACCTGCTTCGCGATTGACCTGACGATCTTTCGCACGAGTGCTGACGCGGGGGCATTCGGGGCTGCCCATACCCCGAGAGCCGGCGTTGCTCGGGCACCGATCCGCCGCGGATTGGTCGGCGCAGGCAGGATGCCGGAGCGCAGTCAGCATCGAGTGAGCGAAGGACAGGATGTCCGTTGCCAACGTCCGGCGACGGGGCATGGGCAGCCCCGAAGCGTTGCTTCAAGCCGTGTGCTTCAAGCCGTGGCATCACATCGATGCCTGTCCTAGGAGCGTCCGCAACGAGGTCATCGCGATCTCGCCGAACTGACGCGGCGGCACCCGCCACAGCCGTGGGTTTTGCAGTTCGACGCTGATCGCGCCGGCATACCCGATCTCCGCGAGTCGATGCAGGAGTTCGTCGGGAGGCGAAGAGCCCTCGCCGGGAAGGATGCGGTCGGCGTCGGTCGCCATCTCGCGGGGCACGTCGGCCGTGTCGGAAAGCTGCACGTGCGCGAGCGTCTCGCGGGAGAGCAGGGAGAGATCGAGCGGCTTGCTCGGCCCCACCGAAAAGTGAAACCAGTCGAGGCAGATGCCGAGGCTCGGGTGCCCGACATCTTCAACAATCGCCATGGCCGACTGGAGGTTGTTCGGAAAGCTGGCCCGCGCGTCGAATTCAAGTGCCAGCCGCACGCCCGCATCAGCCGCCTGTGCGGCGGCCTCCGACAGGCTCATCGACAGCCGGGAGAGATCCTGGGGCCCGAGCGGGCCGAAGGCGTCGCCGGCGACCACGAGCACGGGAATGCCAAGTTCGCGGAGCAGGCTGAGCCGATGCTCGAAGTGCAGCCAGTGCTCGCGTCTGGCTTCCCCTTGGCTGGTGAGCAGTCCACCCTGGTAGCTGGCTGCAACGGCGGTGATGCCGTTGGCAGCGAGCAGACCCTTCAGGTCGCCCGGGCCATGGCTTTCGAGAAACGTCTCGGCATGGCCGAGCCAGAGATCGATCGCGTCACAATGGCCGGCGGCATAATCCCCGAGAATCGTCTCGAGGCCGCTGTCGAGCGAACAGACTGTGGAGAGGCAGGCCTTCATCGCAGCCGCTCGCGGAGCATGTCGACACACTCGTCGATCGGCACGCGAGTCTGCACGAGCGTATCACGGTCGCGGAGCGTGACGGTTTGATCGGTGAGCGTTTGCCCGTCGATCGTCAGGCACCACGGCGTGCCTGCCTCGTCCTGCCTGGCATACCGCCGGCCGACCGATCCCTTCTCGTCATACATGCAGGGCATGTGCGCCTTCAGGCGACGGTAGAGATCGATCGCCACCTCAGGCATGCCGTCCTTCTTCACCAGCGGCAGGATCGCCGCCTTCAGCGGGGCCAGCCTCGGGTGCAGCTTGAGCACGGTGCGGCTGCGGGGCTTGCCGTCTTCGTCGGGCACCTCGTCTTCGTGGTAGGCATCGCAGAGAAACGCCAGCACGGCACGGTCGGCCCCGGCCGACGGCTCGATCACGTGGGGCACGTAGCGCTCCCGCGTCACATCATCGAAGTAGCTGAGATCCTTGCCGCTGCCACGGTGCCGCGGCTTTCCGTCCGGCCCGGTCTCCACGACAAGCGATCCGTCCTTGCGAACGAGTTTGCCCTCCATGTGGCTGCGGAGATCGAAGTCGCCACGGTGGGCGATGCCCTCCAGTTCACCGTATTCGCCTTCCGCCAGGAATGGAAAGGCGTATTCGATGTCGGCAGTCCCGACGGAGTAGTGGGAGAGTTCATCGGCATGGTGCTCCCGCAGTTGGAGCTTGCCGGCGGTGAGGCCGAGGCTCAGATACCAGTTCCAGCGGCGGTCACGCCAGTAGCGGTACCAGGCAGCGGAATCAGCAGGCTTACAGAAAAACTCGATCTCCATCTGCTCGAACTCGCGGGACCGGAACGTGAAGTTGCGGGGCGTGATCTCGTTGCGAAAGCTCTTGCCGATCTGGGCGATGCCGAAGGGCACGCTGACCCGCGACGTGTCGAGCACGTTCTTGAAGTTCATGAAGATGCCCTGCGCCGTCTCCGGACGGAGAAATGCCCGGTCGTCGTCGTTCCCCGCCAGGGCACCGATCCGCGTCTCGAACATCAGGTTGAATTCCCTCGGTTCGGTGAGCGTGCCGGGCTCGCCGGCATCGGGACCGAGCGCCCCGGCAAGTGCGACCGTGCCGGCCGCGACGCTTGCCGCCAGCGGCACGAGGCCCCCATCCCACTCGATCTCGTCCACCTGCTTGGCCCGCAGGCCGAAGAATTTCTGTGCCTTCTGCGTGGTGTGCGGAACAGCCTCGTCGCCCGACTGGTCGGTCACGACGAAGACCTTCTTGCCACGGTGTGTCGCCCAGCGGCCGTGCAGGTGGTCGTAGCGGTAGCGGCGTTTCGATTCGCGGCAGTCGATCATCCAATCGTGGAACAGGTCGAAGTGCCCGGAGACCTTCCAGACCTGCGGATGCATGATGATCGTGCAGTCGAGACCGGTCATCTCGTAGGGTTCAGGCGCACCCGGCAGCGTGGCCAACTCGTCGTGGCCCGCCAGCATGTCGTGCCACCAGCATTCCTTGAGGTTGCGCTTGAGTGCCACACCGAGGGGGCCGTAATCCCAGAAACCGTTCAGGCCGCCGTAGATTTCGCTCGACTGAAAGATGAAGCCGCGTCGCTTGGCAAGCGACACGATCCGGTCCATCCGCGACTGATCGTTTTGTTTTTCCATGGACACGTGGGCTCGGCGAGGGACGTGGTGGGTATGCGTCGCGGACCGGATGGTTGCCGGCATCCACAGACAGGCGTGTGAGTGTAGTGAGCCCGCTGCGGCCCGGTCCACCTCAGGCCGTCGCCGAGTCGCCTGAGGAGCTATTTCAGCAAGCTATTTCAGCAAGCTGTTGCGGCAAAGCCATTTCAGCAAAGCCATTTCAGCGCAGCCAACCGGCGGCGGTGCCGTCGCGGCCGTTCGCCCGGTCTTGGTCTCGGTCTCGGTCTCGGTCTCGGTCGAGCCGCGGCACGACCGGCAGGCTGTCGATCGCTGCGGCGGCGGGGAGATCGGCCTGCATGCCCAGCCCGATCAGATTGCGGCCGCCGAGCGACGTGGCGAAGGCGGTGGCGATCGCGGCGGCTGCGTCAGCGGTTGCGCCGGAAAGCGTGTCGGTGTCTGCCGCCGAGAGCACGCCGCGGAACCGTCCCAGGGCGGCGGTGGCGGCTGCGTCGAGCGTGTCGCCTGCGGTGTCGGGCAGGCGGCTGGCTGCATCGAGGATGGCACCGGCGGCGAGGAGATCCTCTTCGGTGACTCGTCCGTCGGTGCCGGCACAGACCAGATGGATGTCGGTGACGCCGTGCCGCACCGCGAGCATCCGGGCTTGGAGCGCCACGGCCGAGCGATTTACGATCGCGCCGATGAGCACCTCGAGGGCCTCCCCGCAGGCATCGATCGCGGCGGTGCCGTTGGTCGTGGTGATCACGATCCGCCGGTCGGCAACCCGGGCCCTGGAATATTCGAGCGGAGAGTTGCCCAGATCGAAGCGGTCGATCCGCAGCCCGCCGCGTTCTCCCCCCAGCAGCAGGTCGGATCCGGGGCCTCGGTTCGCCGCCAACGCCCAGGCAGCGTCGGTCGTGGGCACGGGCCGGACGCCGGCCGCCCCGTGGGCCAGGGCCGTGATGATCGTCGTGGAGGCCCGTAATACGTCGATCACCACCGCGATCCCTCCCGCGACCGCCGCCGCTGGCATACGATTGTAAAGTTCGTGGGTGTGCCAGTGCATAGCTGTTTCAGGAGCGATTGTGTCCAGCCAACCAGCCGCAACGATAGAAGATGTCCCGGGCGGTGTCGACAAGACTGGGGTCGTTGATGGGACCGTTGATAAGAGCGGTGCCCGCGTCCGCGGGATGTTCGCCGAAATTGCGCCGCGGTACGACCTCGTCAACAGGATGCTCTCCGGAGGCATCGATGTCTGGTGGCGGCACGTCACCGTCTCCCGCGCTGCGGCACCGCGGGCCGGAGCGATTCTCGATGTCTGCACCGGCACCGGAGACCTGGCGCTCGCCTACCGGGCGAAGTGCGGTCCAGATGTCCGCGTGGTCGCCTCCGACTTCTGCCGGCCAATGCTCGATCGTGGCATCGAGAAGTCGGCGAAGACCGGGGTGGCGATCGAGTGGGTCGAGGCCGACGCGATGGCCCTCCCCTTCCCGACCGCGACCTTTGATTTGGTCACCGTCGCGTTTGGCCTGCGCAACATCGCCGACACTGCCCGCGGACTTGCCGAGATGGCGCGGGTCTGCAAGTCCGGTGGCAGGCTGGCAATCCTTGAATTTTCACTGCCGCGAAACGTGGTCGTACGGAATGCCTACCTCTGGTACTTTCGCCGCGTGCTGCCCCTCATCGGCAACACCGTGGCCCGCAACGCCTCCGATGCCTACACCTACCTGAATCAGAGTGTGGAGGAGTTTCCCTCGGGAGAAGCCCTGGCGACGCTCGTTCGGTCTGCCGGCTTCGAGCGGGTCGAGATGGTGCCGCTATCGTGCGGGATCGCCACACTCTCCATCGCCACCCGCGATTCCTGAGGCATCCCATGTCCGAATGCACAGTGCCCTCATCGTCTCCGATCGTGCTCGGCGTGACCGGAGCCTCGGGAGCCGCCTATGCCGTGCGGCTGCTGGAAGTGTTGCTTGAGGCGGGGCGGGAGGTTCACCTCTCGATCAGCCCTTCAGGGCAGGCTGTTATGGGCGAGGAACTGGGGCTTCGGGTCGATCTCGACCGATTCGAACCGGAGTTGCTGCTCGGCAAGGTGTCGCCGGCGCTGAGCCACCTCAAACGCCTCCGCTACTTCCACCATAAAAACCTGATGGCGCCGATCGCCAGCGGCTCGTTCCTGACCGCGGGCATGGTGATCTGTCCCTGCAGTGGCAGCACGCTCTCGGCGGTGGCCCACTCGATGGGAGAAAACCTTATCCACCGCGCGGCCGAGGTCCATCTCAAGGAACGGCGGAAACTGGTGGTCGTGCCCCGCGAGACGCCGCTCTCGCTGCCGCAATTGAAGAACATGCAGGCCATCCATGAGGCGGGGGCTGTTGTGCTGCCCGCCTCCCCAGGCTTCTATCACGGCGCCACAACCGTCGCTGAACTGGTCGACTTCGTGGTGTCGCGGATCTGCGACCAACTCGGCGTGGCCAACACGCTCATGCGGCGGTGGGGCGGGTCGAACTGATGGCCGCGACGCTTCGCACCTATCTGGAACTCGTGCGGTTCAGCCACACGATCTTCGCGATGCCGTTCGTAATCATGGCGGTGCTGATCGCGGGTGCCGCCGGTGATGGGCCCGCGATTGGGGCTGGGTCACCCGCCTGGCTGAAGCCATTTGTGGGCATCCTCGTCTGCATGGTGACCGCCCGGACGGCGGCGATGGCCTTCAACCGCCTGGTCGACCGCACGATCGACGCGGCCAATCCGCGAACCGCGTCCCGCCATCTGCCGCGGGGGGCCGTCGGCGCGGCGGAGGTGCTCGGCCTTGTCGTCGCCTCGTGTGCCGCATTCATCGCTGCCACGCTTCTGTTTCTGCCCAACTGGCTGCCCTTGATGCTCTCGGTGCCCGTGCTCGCCTGGCTGCTCGGCTACAGCTATGCGAAGCGGTTCACGATGTTCGCCCATGTCTGGCTGGGCGTGGCGCTGGGGCTGGCGCCGGTGGCGGCGTGGATCGCGTTGCGGGGCGTCGTCGTCTTGAACAATCCCGCCGACATCCTCCCCGCGGCGATCCTCGGGCTGGCAGTCTCAGTCTGGGTGGCCGGTTTTGACACGATCTATGCCTGCCAAGACGCCGAATTCGACGCCTCCCATGGCCTACAGAGCATTCCGGCGCGGCTGGGCGTGCCGCGGAGCCTGGAACTGGCTGCCATCCTGCACGGGCTCACGCTGCTCTTATTGACGCTGCTGCCGCTGGCGGTGCCCCAGTTGGGGGCGATCTACTGGCTGGCACTGGCGGCGATTACGGCCCTGCTGATGTGGGAGCACTCGATCGTCCGTCCGGACGACCTTTCACGGGTCAACGAGGCGTTTTTCAACGCCAATGCCCTCATTGGCATCGTGCTGCTGGCCGCCATCGCGGCGGATCTGTGGTGGTGACGGAAGCCCCCTCCTGCGAGGGTTTTTTCGTCGGATTTCGGATCAGGGACCCGGCGGGTGTTGGAAGCCGCCCTGCCGTGCGGTTTAAGTGGATGAGACGGCTGTTCCATCCGATAGGCCGATAGGCTTTCGGGATGCCGAGCGGCCAGCCCGTACACCCAGGACAAAAAAACATCATGATTCGTGCCATTACTCCTTCGCTCGACCCCATCCGCGAGAAGATCGAGGCCGGTGAGCGGCTGAATGCGGCCGAGGCCGAGAGCCTCTGGGACGAGCGGCTCGACCTGCACGAACTGGGCGAACTGGCCAACCTCGTTCGGGAGCGAAAGAACGGCAACATCGGCTGGTTCAACATCAACACCCACCTCAATCCGACGAACGTCTGCGTCTACCGCTGCACGTTCTGCGCGTTCAGGGCCGACCTTCGGGAATCCCGCGGCTACGTCATGAGCGACGAGCAGATTCTGGCCCGCGGTCAGGAGGCGGTGGAGTCCGGCTCGACCGAGATGCACATCGTCGGCGGCCTGCACCACCAGCGGGACTACGACTGGTACCTCAACATCATTCGGCTGCTGCACGACCACTACCCGACCCTCCACCTCAAGGCCTGGACACCGGTTGAGATCAACTGGT
>JBIIFB010000112.1:0-12422 GCA_044237545.1 Pirellulales bacterium | reverse complement strand
GCCTGCCGCATGCAGGGCCGCCTTGTGCAAGGGCCCGGTGACGATGCCGCGGGCAGATCCCTCCCGCACCAGCCGGCTGGCGGTCTCCACGGCGGCCGCGGCACTGGCGCCACCGGCCGCACTGACCACGCCGGCCTCAATACGAGTGTGCGTGCTTGCACGACCATCCGCATTGGCCGCCGGGCTGCTACGGCTGTTGTCGCTCCTGCTGTCGTCGCTCTTTGCGGGATCGATCACCAGCAGCTGATCGGCCGCTGAGTCGCGTGGGTCGCCGGGCTCGACACCGACGATCCGCAGCCGCGGTAGTCCCGGCCGATCGGCGAGCACTGCGGCCAGCATGGCGACATCGGCCACGACCCGCAGCCGCACGTGGGCATGTGACGGAGTGGCCGCCCAGGCCTTGACGACGATCTCCGGACCAATGCCCGCCGGATCACCGCAGGTCAGGAGGAGCACCGGTTTTTCGGAAGGCGGCATTCGGGGGGCCCATATGGCTCGAACCACCTGGCGAGCCTACCATACATCACAGACACTCCAGGCTTCAAAATCAGGCACGCAATAGGCTCAACCATGGATCGCGTCTTCATACGAGTGGCACTTTTTGCGGTGGCGTTGATGGTGGCGACGGCCGGCCTCGGCCTCTGGCTCGGGGATCTCCACGGCCAGACCGAACCAGCCGTGCTCCGCTGGGCCACGGTGCACCGGCTCTCGGGCGTGCTGGCGGCGCTGATGGTCGTGCTCGTCAACAGCATGGCCGTCACCTACTTCATCGGCACCGGTCGGTGGTGCCGGGAGGTTGTCGAGACCTATGGCCTCGACGGCAGCTACATCGAACGCAGCAGGCAGCTCAAGCGATCGGCCTTTCCGTTTGCCCTGCTGGGCATGCTGGCCGTGGTGACGATCGTGGCGCTGGGCGGCGCAGCCGATCCGGCGTCAGGCCGCCCCGGCACACAGCAGTGGGTCACGCCGCATCTCCTCGGCGGCCTCGGCCTGGCGGCGGCGATCGCCTGGTGCTTCCAGGCCCAGGTGCCGCAGATCCGCCGGCAGCACGGGCTGATTGAAGAGGTGATGGCGGAGGTCCGCGAGTCGCGGCGCCGCCGTGGGCTCGACGTCGCCTGAAATGGCCCTGCGGCCCACCCGACGGCGACCTAATGGCCGCCGTGCGAGCCAGCCGGATCGCCATGAGCCGGCGCATGATCCTGTGAATGCGCCTGCGCATGGGCATGTGTCGACCGCTCCATCACGGTGATGCCCCAGGCAATCGCCAGGCCGAGCGCGAGGCTCGACGTCAGCAGCAGACGGTCGTGGCTGTGAAACTGCACCTCGGGTAGGAGGTCGGCGGCTGCAATGCAGAGGAATGCGCCGGCGGCCAGCGCCATCGCGACGCCGAGAATGGTCTCTTGATGGCCGCCGAACACCCGCAAACTGCCGAGAAACGCCAACGCACCCAGGGGCACGACCAGGGCATAGAGTCCGTTGGCGATACGGCGGCCGCGGCCGGAGACGCCCGCATTGAGCATCAACGTACCGATGATCGCGGCGTCGAACGGCTTGTGCAGCAGCACGGCGAGAAACGTGGCAAACCCCGCCAGCCAACCGGCGCCGTGTTCGCCATCGGCCCGCACCGAGGCGGCCAAAGCGGCGCCGTCGGCGAGGCTGTGGAGCGTCAGTCCGGCAAACGCACCGCACCAGGCCCAGCGGCCGCCCCGCGCGACCGCATGGGTCTCGGCCGGGCCGTGCTCGTGCTCATGCCCGCAGCCGTGGCCGGCATCACCGCCGTCGGCCGTGTGGTGCGAGTGGCCGTGAAATGCCCGTTCGAGAAGGAACATGAAAAAGAAGCCGGCCAACACCCATTGCATGGTGGTATCGATCTGCCGATCGAGCTGCATGAAGGCATGCGGCAGGAGGTGGAGCAGGCCAACGCCGAGCAGCACGCCCCCGGTGAGCGAGAGCAAAACCTGCATCCGCCGGTGCCCCATCGAAAGAAACGACAGCGAAGACCCGCCCGCGTAGGCGGCGGCGGCCACCACCGCCAGTTGGACGGCCAGCGTCAGAAAGTCCAGGTTGGAGACAGACACGGCCAGAAGGGGTTGCATGGAGACGGCTCGATGGGGGTTGGGGAACCCACCATGATCGTGCGGCGCGGCCCGCAGGGCAAGCGGCTGCCGCCAGGGCACTACCGGCGGTAGTTCCAGGGGGCCGGCACGTTCTGGTAGGTCCGCGCCGCCTGCTCCATCTGCTGCCGCACGAGCGACAGCCGCTCTGTCCGGGCGGCATCCGTGGCGGCGATCAGCCCCAGCGCAATGGCCAACACGTAGGTCACGATGTTCGACCAGAGCACGCGGCCATGGAATTTCATCGCAGTACCGAACGATTTCTTGACCTTGGCACCAAACAAGCCGAGCTTGACGCTCCAGATCTCGTCGAGCACGAGATGCGTCAGGAAGCCGAGCACCACGGCACTGGAGATGAAGTAGCGGTACATCGGCTCGTCATGGCTGAAGGCGAGAAAGGTGATCTGCCCCGCGATGGCTGCCGCGGGAAGGCTATGAAACATGCCGCGGTGCACGGAGTAATGGTGGAGCAACCACGTCACACCGAACCGGATCACGGCATAGACCACGGCCCCCGCCAGAATGATCGCCTCCATCGGCATTCCCATCTGGTGGAACCGGTGCAGGAGCATCATCGGTACGACAGCAGCGGCAAACGCCACGCTCTCACGCATCGGGATCCCGGGGCCGCTGTCGAGGTCGGGCATCATGCCGGCCACGGCACAGACTGTGCCTCCCAGCAGGCAGGTGACCGGGGGCAGGCCGCCCACATACCACGCAGCGGCGGCATAGCCGACCCCGACGATGGAAGAACCGGTGATATGCACCTGGAAACCGGGCACTGCGATCCCCCGCCAAAGTCCTGACCTAAGTTCCAGCCTGCGCAGAGGAGCGGCCACATGCGCACGGCATGTCCGGGCGGCCGCCCACTCGGGCGGTCACGACAGACACAGGAGGCTTATCGACAATGGGGGCGTCTGGACGTGTGGAGATTCAGCGTCGGCTGCGCGGTCACCGGCCCCCCTGCACTGCCCTCCGGCACATCTCGCCCACCCGGAATAAACACTTGAAAACAGCGCTGAGACAGATCGATCAGGACGCCTGATCGCCCTAGGTGATATGGGGTATATAGGAAATACAGGAAGATTGCATCAACGCAATCGCGGCAGCTTGCGGCGACTAGGGGCTTTGCGAAGACATGAATGATTATTTTGCTGGCCCTTTGGCCTCTGCTTTGGACTTCGCCGGCCGTGGGAACAATCTCTAGACTCCGATCCGGTGGCCCGGAAGCATTCGGACCATTTCTAGATATCGATTCCGTTGATTGATCTCTGATCACTGGAGGCCGGAGTGGCTCTCGAAGGCTATGACCTTGTCATGCTCGGCATCCTGGCAGCGGCCGCACTCCTGGGCTACTTCAAGGGGATGGTCTGGCAGTTGGCATGGATCGCCGGCATCGTCGCCAGCACCTACGTTTCCTTCCGCTTCGGGGCGATGCTCGCGCCGTTCTTCGGAACGCAGGCTCCATGGAACCGCTTCGCGGCCATGCTGGCCATCTATGCAGGCACGTCGATCGGGGTCTGGCTCGTATTCCGTCTGATTTCAAACGCCATCAACGCCGTGCATCTGTCGGCATTCGACCACCAGCTCGGGCTGCTGCTGGGCCTGGCAAAAGGCGTGCTGCTCTGCGTGGTGATCACCTTTTTCAGCGTGACACTCGCACCTGACTACCGCAGCCAGATCGTCGCCAGCAGGAGCGGCCGACTCGTGGCGGAGTTGATCGTGCGAGCCGACACCTACCTCCCCAAGGAGATTCACGAGACGGTTGACCCGTTCGTGAAACAGTTCGAGCAGCAGTTCACGCAACCAACGGGCGTGCCGGCCGCGGCAGCGGGACAGGCGCCGCCACTCGCCGGGCAGCCGTCACCATTGAAGGCAATGTGGGACGGCGTCACCTCGGCAGCGGCATGGGCCGGAACGGAGCAGGGGGGGGCCGGAGGGCAGGGGGCCACACAGGCTGGCGGCGTGCTGCCGACGGGGAGTGCCTGGTTTGTTCCACGCGCCGCGGGACAAGGCGGTCCAGCAACGGCGCCGGCCGCTGAGTTCGCCGGCCAGCGATATGCACCGCCAGCAAGTCCTGTGGGCCAGGCCGCTGGCGGCATGGCGTCGCCCCAACGATTCGCGCCGCCTCCTGCAGCTGCGCCAATGCCCCCACAGCCGTTTGCAAGACAAGCCATGCCGCCACAACCATCCATGCAACAGCCCTTCGCTCCCCAGCAGCCGCCACCGCCACGGTATCCAGTCGGATCGCAATCGGCGCTCCCGCCACGGTGAGCGGATCTCAGCCAGTCCGCTCCTGCGGGCAGACGCCAACAGCCGGGCTCCGGGCTGAGGGCAGGGCGGCTCCGGGCCGGGGGCAGGGCTGTTTTGCTCTGGAAAACAAGCCCGAAACGAATAGACCCGAAACCGGACATAAGAGACATTATCGGACGTTGGGGAGGGAGGCGGAATCCCGTCGCTTACGCTCAGGGCTTTTATAAAGCCCGACAGCCGCGAACCCCGACCGCCCGACCCGATCCTGTTCGGCATCGCGTCTTACGATGCAGCCTCCTCGAGGAACACGCCCATGCGGCGGAACTTCTCGTAGCGGGCGTTGACGAGCTGATCGACCGGCTGGTCGACGAGGCTCCGCAACGACCGCACCAGCCAGGTCTTGAGCCGGGTCGCCATCTGCCGCGGATGCCGATGGGCGCCGCCGGCCGGCTCCTCGATCACGGCGTCGATCACGCCGAACTCCTTTAAATCCCGCGACCGGAACCGCAGCGCCCGGGCCGCCTCGGCCTTGAACTCCACGCTCTTCCAGAGAATGCCGGCACACCCCTCGGGACTGATGACGCTGTAATAGGCATGCTCGAGCACGGCCACCCGGTCGCCGACCCCGATACCGAGCGCTCCGCCCGAGCCTCCCTCACCGATGACCGCACAGACGATCGGCACCGGCAGCGTGGCCATCAGAAACATGCTCTCAGCGATCACCTGGGCCTGGCCGCGTTCCTCGGCACCAATCCCCGGATAGGCTCCGGGCGTGTCGATCAGGCAGATCACCGGCAGGCCGTATTTGGCCGCCAGCCGCATTTTGCCCATCGCCTTGCGATAGCCCTCCGGATGGGCACAGCCGAAGTGGCAGGCCTGCCGCTCAGCCAGGGTCTTGCCTTTCTGGTGCCCGACGACCAGCACTTTGTGCTGCTCGAGTTTTGCGAAGCCGGTCAGCATCGCCGGATCATCACCAAAGGACTTGTCGCCGTGCAGTTCGACGAACTCATCGAAAACCAGGGTCAGGTAGTCGCTCGTCTTGGGACGGTTTGGATGGCGGGCCACTTCGACGGTCTGCCAGGGATCGAGGCTGCCGAAGACATTCTTCTGCACGTCGACCAGTTCCCGCTTCAGCCGCCGCAGTTCTTCCTGTTCCGGCGGCCCCAACGGTTCGGCCAAGGGTGCGCTCTCCAGGTGCGAGATGCGGTCTTCGATCTCGTAGATGGGCTTTTCGAGCGGCAGTCGGTGCAATCCGGACGACATCAGTGGGCCTCGCGTGATTAGGGTCAGAGGAAAAATTGTCTCCGCTGGCCGAGTCCTGCGTCAATTCGGAAAGTGCCACCCTTGCTTCGGAGGGATATCCGGCGGAACTGCCCAGCCGGGACGGAACACGCGAAAACCTTAGGCACGCCCCGCCTGAGCCGGCTGGCGGTCTAGGCCTGCCAGTACAGGACTGGCGATTCAGGCCTGCCAGTTCAGGGCTGGCGGTTCAGGGCTGGCGGTTCAGGAATTTGATCGCCCCTACCTGCTGGACGACCGCCTTCATCGAGGGCGGCCGATCGGCCGGCTTCTTGGCGAGCATCTGCCGGATCAGCCGCGAGACACCGGCGGTGGCATTGCCGTTGAAATTTTCCACTGCGGGCGGCGGTGCGGAGAGGTGTTTGCTCAGCAGTTCTTCGGTGGTGGAGGCTGTATAGGGAGGGTGGCCGGCGAGGAGTTCGAAGAGCGTGCAGCCCAGGGCGTAGATATCGGACCGGGGATCGACCGGCAGGCCGCGGATCTGCTCCGGCGCGATGTAGCTCGGCGAGCCCTGCGCCTGCCCCTTGCTCCCCAAGAGCCTCCGGATCAGCCCCGACTGCCTCGCGGCGATCGCCAAGTCGATCAGTTTTACTTCGCCCTCGACCGAGGCAAGCACGTTGTCGGGCTTCACGTCGCGATGCACCCAGCCACGGCCGTGCATGTGGTCGAGCGCCCATGCCACCTGCGTGACGATGCGGTGCAGCCGGGGCGCGATCTCGTCGACTCCCGACAGGATCTGCTTCTTGAGATTGGCGTGGGGATACAGTTCCATCACCAGGTGCGGCAGCCCACCGGCCTCGGAGAATCGGTCGACGCGAATGATGGCCGGATGGTCGAGGCGGCGTGCCACCGCGAGCTCGTGCCGGAGCAGCCGCCGCTGACCCGCGTCTTTCGCCTTCTCGGGAACGACGATCTTCGCCACCACCCGCTGGCCGGAGTTTGAGTCGACCGCCTCCCAGACCTGGCAGTGACGGCCCACGCCCAGCTGTCGGCTGAGTGTCAGGCTTCCAAGGTGTTCGGGGATTCGTGCCATCAAGAAGCTGCGGGCGAAGACGCGGGATTTTCAGACCGTTCTGGCGGGCTCCAGCCGGGACCACCCGACTGGCTGGGATCAAGTTCGATCGACACGAGCACGAGGCCCTGCGGGGGCGCCGTCGGGCCGGCTACCGGTCGGCTTCGGGCCGCGATCACCTCACGGATCCATTCCGGCTTCCGCTTCCCGAGACCGACCATCACGAGCGATCCTGTCATGATCCGCACCATGTTGTAGAGAAAACCACTCCCGACGACCTCACACCAGACCTCGGCGTCGGCCGCGTCGTCGTAGCCCGAGTGACGGAAGACCTCGGCTCGGTAGATTGTGCGAACTTTTGACCGTCTCGTGGATGGGGTCGTTTCGAAGCTGGTGAAATCATGTTCGCCCACGAATTCGGCCGCGGCGGCCTGCATGGCGGGCACGTCCAGGCGGGCTTTCCGCCGCCAAACAAGGTTCCGCTGCAAAACCGGTCGCCACGCCGCGTCGTGGATGCGGTAGCGGTAGCGCTTGCGGACGGCGGCCGAGACGGGGTCGAAATCGTTTGGAGCCGCAACGCCCTCCAGGACGGTGATGTCGGACGGGAGTGTTGCATTGAGCGCACGCACCCAGACCCACGGTTCGAGCCGGCTCGCGGTCGTGAATGCCGCCACCTGCCCCAGGGCATGCACGCCGGCATCGGTGCGACTGGAGCCCCGCGGCAGGATCGTCTCGCCCGTCACGCTCCGGATCGCTTCCGCCAAGGCCCCCTGCACCGTCGGCTGGCCGGGCTGAACCTGCCAGCCTGCATACCGCGTGCCCTCGTAGACCAGCGTCAGACGGATCGTGCGGAGCGGGCCGATCGTGCCAGCGGTGACTGTCATGCGGAGTGGGAAGCGATTCCGATGGAACGGTGCGGCAGCTGCCGGAGGAACTGTCGCAGGACCGACGCCGGCACGAACGCCATGTTCGCCGCCAACATCGCCAGCCCGAACTCCATCATGCCCATCGTAAGGCCGATTCCCAAATGCACCGGCACCGCCATCGCGAGCGTCAGCCGCCGGGTGAGGCGGGGCCAGACGACCGCGGCGTAGGCGACCTCCCACCAGAGGGTGCCCAGAGTGAGGGCGTTGACGAGCAGCGGGTGACCTGCCAGCCAGGTCAGGTCGAGCGTTCGGTACTGGACATTGGCCGCCGCGCCCCACAGGGCCGCCCCCTCCCACCAGCTGGCACCCAGCAGCTTCCCGCAGCCGGAGAAGAGATAGATGACGCAGAGGTGAACCTGGATCAGACGGATCGCAAGATTGGCCCGAACAGACGGCACAGACGGCCTGTCCGCGGCGATGTCCGGGGCCAGCCAGCGGTCGATCGAGAGTGCGGCCCCCGCGGGTCCGACTGCCACCGCGATCAGGAGCATCCCCAGCACGTCGTCGAAGCCAAAGACATTGAGCGGCGAGCGATTGACGGCGCTGATGAAACCCACCAGCGAGATGCCGGCCGCCAAGGGGGTCGCGATGCCCAGCGTGAGCATCACTGCCGCCGCAAGCGTGATGGCCGTCAGCAGCCGGACGGCGCCGGACGATCCGGCAAGAAAGTACCAGCTCCACTGCCAGGGTTGATCATTCATCCGCCAGACGTTTCCGGGGCTCTGCCAGCCATCGACGCCAAAAAAAGCGTCGGCGTCGAGCAACCAGACCATGCTCGACCAGACCAGCAGCGCTCCGGCCGCGATTCGCACCAGGGCCAGCGGCAACGGATCGGCCGGGGTGAACCAGAACGCGTTCCACGCCGCGAGCCATTCGCCGAGCCAACTGACTGGGAGGGTTTGGCCTTCGGCCGCTGTGTCGCTCGTGTCCATGCCGGGCATGCTGGCCATGCTGGGCATGCTTGGCTTGCTCGCTCTGCCTGCGTTGCTCGGGATGGCCGTCATGGGCTCGTGGCTCCCGCCAGGGCATAGCTGCCAAGCGGAGTGGTCACGTCCGCCCCCTGCTCCGATCGGATCACGTCTTCGGGCGCGGGCAGATAGTGCTCGATCATCCGCAGCGTCACCTGGCTGCCACCGTGCCTATGCAACAAGTGGCCGGCGACGTCCTTCACCAGCGGCTGCCAGTCCCCCCTGCTCTGCCGCCGCACCTCGTCCGGCGCGTCTGGGGGCGGCACAAGGGCAGCGATCTTCTCACTGATCATGAAGCGGCGGTGGTAGAGGAGCCGGGGCCAGTCGGCGTCTCGGTCCGGGATCGAGCCCTGCCGGGTCGAGCCGTCGGCCATCCGCATCGTCCACCGGATCGAATGCCCCGGACCAGGATCGGGGGCGAAAAATCGGTAGCCGTGCCCCAGAAAGAGCGCCCCCACGAGTGGCCTGAGTGGCTGAAGCGCCGCCACTGCCAATTGGCTTGCCGGCGGCGGCCCCGCCAGTGGCGGCGCGATCACGGCGGCACCGTAGACCACCAGTACCAGCGACACGGCCCCGCGGCCGAGCGGCGACCAGCGACATGGATCGGCCGGAGCGTGGCGAGCAGGGCGTGGAATGACCAGCGTCATAGGGTTGTCTTCGACCTGTGCCCGCAGCATTCCGTGATCTGCCCGCGAGACATCAGTCTGGGCAATCCTGGCAGGCGGATCGGTCGAGATCGGCGAAATCCTGCCACCGACAAAAAAACTCCCGCGCGGCTTGCGGCCGCGCGGGAGTGGGTGAACTGCAACAGAAGGCCAAGGCCCGAGGGCCCGCTGGCCGTATGGACACGAGCCTCATGGACACTAGCGAATCGAGGCGGTGGCGTCGGCTGCTGCCGTCCGCTGGGCCGGATCGATCGACAGTTCGACCGACTGGCCTGCGGCCAGATCGATCACCTTGGAGACGATCTGCTCACGGCCGTCGATGACGGTCGCGACGCGGATCTCGTAGTTCTTCCACGCCTGGCCGGCAGCCAACGTCGTGGTCTGGAACTGCCGCGTCGCCCCCGCCGACTCAGTCACATTGCCAGCCAGCCAGACCTTCGCGTCGGCGGGCACGTGCAGGGTCAGGCTCGTTTTCGGGGCCGATGCCGCGGTGAACGACAGGCTCGAACGGCCGCCAGCGGCCAGCGACACAACCTTTGTTTCTTCGCTGCTCTGGCCGTCCCGGTCGATGGTCATCCGCACGGTGAACTCATACCGCTTCCCCTCGACGAGTCCACGCGACACAAACTGTCGCACGGCTCCCGTGGCCGAAGTCTTCATGCCGTTGACGTAAATCGCCGCACCGGCGGGCACGTCCACGGTGAGCATGGCCGCGTCGGCCGGCACAACGCTCGTTGTGGAATCGTTCGAAACCGGATTGACCGACTGCGGAGTCTGGATGATCTCGCCACCGCTCACCGAGGGCTGTTCTCCGAGAACCCGATACGCTTCGACAGGATTGCTGTAGTCGCTGCTGTAGCCAGTGGAATACGAGGCTGCGGGCGACGAAGAACCGTAGGAGCCACCGCCGTAGGAGCCGCCGCCGTACGAACCACCGCCGTACGAACCACCGCCGTACGAACCACCGCCTGACGAGCCGCCGCCGGACGAACCGCCGGAAGAATAGGAACCGCCCGAGCTGCCGCCCGAGCTACCGCCAGAGCTACCGTGGCTCGAGTGCCGGTAGGCACGCCGTGCCATCTTGGCGGCATGGTGCGAGCCAAAGCTGCCGTGCGATCCTGCCGAACCCGACGAGCCGTAGCTGCCGCCGGACGATCCATAGGAACTGTACGTGCTATAGCCGCCCGAGCTGCCGCCGGAGGAACCACCCGAGCTGCCCCCGGATGAGCCGCCGGATGATCCACCCGAGCTGCCACCCGAGCTACCGCCGGAGGACCCGTTTCCGCGATAGCGATGCTGCCAGCCGGCATCGGCATCGCAGGCAGTCGCTGCAACCGCGACAAAAGTGATGACACCAGCCACACGCAACCACCGACGATTGACCAACATAAGAATCACGCTCCATTGATAAGTGTGGAATGCCCGGTGCTCAGCGGCCCGCGGCCCGGACGGAAGAAAGCCGGCCTGTCGCAAAGATAGTTTGCGGATTTGGTAAATCAAGAAGTCTGGGGAATATATGCCGGCGATGTCTACCGCGGCTCCGGAATGATCCCCCTACCGGGGAATACCGGCCACGCGGACATTATCCACGTCAAGCCGCCCGGTGGCCCCGAACAGGCCGATCTGCACAATCGCCTCCCGCGCCCAGACTGGAACCGTCACCGTTCCCTCGACCTGCCGCCAGGGGCTGTTGCCCTTCCAGGGCCCCACCCGACCGTTCGACGATCGGCTGCGTTCCTCGTTGAAAAACCGGACCAACACGCCAGGAAAGTCATCGGGCCCCGGCCCCCCTTCGACACCGTCGCCGCGAATGGCCAACGCGACCGTCACCCGTCCGACGGCACGGCCATCGACCGGAAACCCTTGAAAGATCTGCGCCGGCCGGCCCGGCTGGCCGTTCTCGAGTCGCAGAGAACGGCTGCCCTCCAGCACATCCGGCCCCTCGACGACCCGGATCTGCCGTCCGTAATACCAGGCCGCCGGCACCTCCCCATCGGGGAGCAACTCCTCGAAACCGCCGTTGTGCAGGGTCGGCTTTGTGCCATCCGGCTGCACCCTCCTGCCCTGTTCCGCGGCACCGGTCATCGGCACAAACAGGCTCGGCACGAGCGGTTCCTGTTCCATCGTGCCATTCCGCTTCGTCAGCAGCACGAGCGTTTGCTCGTAGCGCTCGCCGACTGGAATGATCATGCGTCCCCCTTCGGCAAGCTGATCGACCAGCGGCTGCGGAATGTTTTCCGGGGAACACGTCACGATGACCTTGTCGAACGGCGCGTGCTCCGCCCAGCCTTGAAAACCATCGGCGATCTTGGTGACGACATTGCGGTAACCCAGCCTCGTGAGGGTGCGGGCGGCCTTCTCGCCGAGCATGCGGCTGATCTCAATCGAATAGACCATGCCCACCAACGGCGAGAGCACGGCAGCCTGATACCCGCTGCCGGTTCCGATCTCCAGCACGCGATCGGTCGGCTTTGGCTCCAGTTTTTCAGTCATGTAGGCCACGACAAAAGGCCCGGAAATGGTCTGGGCATCGCCAATCGGCAGGGCCATGTCGTAGTAGGCGTAGGGCCGCTGTGAGGCCACGACAAATTCATGCCGCGGCACGAGCCGCATGCTCTCGAGCACGCGTGCGTCGGTCACGCCCCCGCCGGCGATATCGTCACGGACCATGCGTTCGCGAGCCTCGGCAAACCGGTCGGAGGCCGGGGGAGCCGCAGCGATCGGTGCACATGCCAGCAGGAAAAAAACCGGTACCACAACCGTCGGCCACATGGCAGACGACAAGACAGCTGACGGCAAGAAAGCCGACGACCACTCAGCGCGATGCCGCATTTTCGTTGCTGTTCGGTTCACAGTCGCCACCTCACTTCGATGGCAGGATCTTCACCAGTTCGATCTCGAAAATCAGAAGTTCGTTCGGCTCGATCACCGGCGGAGAACCCTCCTCGCCATAGCCAAGTTGCGGTGGCACGTAGATCCGCCACTTCGCGGCTGTCTTCATCAGCGGCAGAGCCTCCTGCCATCCGGGCACGACGCCGCGCAGCGGAAACGTCACAGGCTCCCCCTTGGGATCGGTGGCGTCGAACTCCCTGCCGTCGATGTGTGTGCCGCGGTAGTGGGCGGCCACCGAGTCGTCAGGGGCGGGACTTGGTCCGTCGCCCGCCCGCAGAACCTCATACTGCAGG
>JBIIFB010000111.1:0-12458 GCA_044237545.1 Pirellulales bacterium | reverse complement strand
GGGCGGACGCCGCGGCGGAGGGTAGCCGCGTCTGGCGACCTCCTCCAGAAACGCCACCGATCCAGCCTCGCGGAGCAGATCGACGTGTTGCGCGATCGGCAGGTTGGCGAGCACGCCGAGTTCGGGGTTGGGAGCCGTGGCCCGGCCGGCGGCGATGCCAACGATGAGCGACACGAGCACGACAGCCGCTGCGGGGAGCCACCACCCCGCGGCAGACCGCTCGATGCCACGGATGGTGCGGCCGCTGCTGCTGCTGGTTTGGGGGCTCGCGGCCCGCGTGGCGGTGAAACCTCCCGGCAGCGGTACGGCAGCCATTTCGATGGTGGTGGCCATCATGTCAGACGACGCCGCCGCCGCGGGCAGGGCGTCGAGCATCTGCCAAACGTCCGCGAGCGCCTCTGCGGGATCGGTGGCGTCGGCATCGTGATCGTGCGAGTGGGTCATGGACGGTCGCCCTGCATGTAGGGTGCGATCGCCTCGCGGAGCTGGTCGCGGGCACGAAATAGCAGTGACTTCACAGCCGGCACGGTGAGCTCCATGGCCGCCGCGATCTCCTCGTAGGAGCAGTGCTCAAACTTCGCCAGAAGCACGGCCATCCGCTGCCGCTCGTTGAGCGTGCCGAGCGCCTGCTGCACCACGGCCTGGAGTTCGGTCCGGTCGGCGAGCCGGGCGGGCATTAGCCCACTGGCCGCGACTGCGATCTGGTCCAGACCGATCCCGCTGGACGACGCCGACAGATTCGCGGGCACCCCATGCTCCCGTCGGCGATACGACCGCTGCCTCAGGTCGCTGGCGACGTTGTTGGCGATCGTATGGATCCAGGTCGTGAACTTGGCGGTGGGCTGGTAGCCGGCCCGGGCTCTGTAGACCCGTAGAAACACCTCCTGCGCGAGGTCTTCGGCGGTGGAGTGGTCGCCAGTGTGGTGAAGAAAGAGCGTGACGAGGCGGCTCTGCCAGAGGCCCACGATCTGTTCGAAGGCCGCGGCATCACCGTCGCGGACGCGGATCATCAGTTCCGTCGAGGGATCGCCAGCAGCCGTTTCGCTGACCATGAATTTACCCCGGCAAGAATCCCAGACAGAATCCCGGGCCCGCCGGGCCCCGCACACCTTGACCCTGCCTGCGACATGCCAGGCCGCACGGGCCATGGATGGCCGCACAGCCGTAAGAGGAGTGGAGCGGAGGAGGATCGAACTCCCAACCTCGGCATTGCGAACGCCGCGCTCTCCCAGTTGAGCTACCGCCCCTTATTGTGGGGAACACCTGCATCTTTTCCGCAGGAAACATGATCGTATGGCACGCGGCCGGGGCTGTCCAGCGGGTGGGCGGACGACGCCCCGGAGCGACACGCCCGCCCCCAATCCCCCGTGGCGACAAGATTGCATCTTGTTGTTGGGACAGGACGGGCAAGTTGAAAACTCGCCCCCACATCCAAGAAAAACCCCACCCCCTGCCCCAGTGGCGACAAGATTGCATCTTGTTGTTGGGACAGGACAGGCAAGTTAAAAACTCGCCCCCACATACAAGAAACACCCCGTCCCCACGCATCAGAGAAAACCCGCCCTCTACGCGTGCTGATGCGCTACAATCCGGCGTGGTCCCACGCTGCCCCGTTCACGCCTCTCGCGATCCCCCTATGCACGTTTCCCCGATCGTCGTCCGTGGTGCCCGGGAGCACAATCTGCGTGATGTCACGGTCGGCCTGCCGCGTGGCCGGCTTGTCTGCCTGACGGGTGTGAGCGGTTCCGGCAAGTCGAGCCTGGCCTTCGACACGCTCTACGCGGAGGGGCAACGCCGCTACGTCGAGAGCCTCTCCACCTTTGCCAGGCAGTTCCTCGGGCAGCTGCCCCGCCCCGACGTTGACAGCGTCTCTGGGCTCTCGCCCTCGATCTCGATCGCCCAGAAGTCGGCCGGCCACAATCCGCGGTCGACCGTCGCCACGATGACGGAGATCCACGACTTTCTCCGCGTGCTCTACGCCCGCATCGGCACGGCCCACTGTCCGCAGTGCGACAGCGTGCTCGAGGCCCAGCCGCGGGAAAGAATCGTCGAGCGGATCATTTCGGCCCGCAAGGACCAGAGGGTGATGATCCTCGCCCCGTTGGTTCGCGAGGCGAAGGGGGAGCACCGCGACCTGTTCACCGATCTGGTGCGGCAGGGGTTCACGCGGGCCCGTGTGGATGGCCGAATCTGCCGTGTCGAGGATCCGCCCGCGCTTGAAAAACTTCTCAAGCATTCAATCGATGTCGTGGTCGACCGGCTGATTCCGTCGGAGTCGACGCGGAGCAGAATCGCCGAGGCGGTGGAACTGGCCCTGCGGACCGGCGGCGGCCAGGTGATCGTCGCCGAAGAAGCAAAAGGGGACGCAGCTCTTTTAGAGAAGCCTTTAGAGACGAAAAAAGCAGCGAAAAGAGCTGCGTCCCCATTTTCGGATCTGATCCTGTCGAGCCGCTATGCCTGCGTGCAGTGCGGTATCAGCTACTCCACGCCCGAACCGCAGCTCTTCAGTTTCAACAGTCCGCAGGGTGCCTGCCCCACCTGCGAAGGCCTCGGCGACATCTACGGCATCGATCCGACAAAGCTCGTGACCGCACCGGAGAAGTCGCTCCGCAAAGGAGCGCTGGGCGTGCTCGGCAGCTTTCGCGACATGCCGCGGTGGCTGCGGCGACTGCTCACGGGCGTGGCGGCCCATGCCGAAGAGAAGCGGAAATTCCCGCCGGGCACCCTGCTCGACACACCCTGGCAGGATCTCACGCCGCTGCAAAAGAAGATCTGGCTCAACGGCACGGGCCTCGAGGAGATCAAGATCGCCTGGCGGCGGGGCCGGGCCGAACGCGGTGCGAAGACAAAGTTTGAGGGCATCCTGGCGATGCTCGCTAACAGGTGGCGGAACGCCAAGAGCGGCATCATCCGGCGGATGCTCGAGAAGCTGATGAGTGTGACGCCCTGTCACGACTGCATGGGCGCGCGGCTGCGGCCGGAGGCGCGGGCGGTGCGGATCACCTCATGCGCAGCCGCGCATCGTTCCCCGAAAACCGCTTCCCATACAAGCCCCGCGCGTAAGCCCGGGGATACGGCTTCGACTGACGCAGAACTCTCCCTCGATCGTCTCTGTGGCCTGCCGATCGCGGAGGCCCGGGAGTTTCTCTCCGACATCGTCCTCGACGACACGCAGGCGGTGATCGCCGTCGAACTGATGAAGGAGATCCGCTCCCGGCTCGACTTCCTCGACCAGGTGGGGCTCGGCTATCTCTCGCTCGATCGCAAGGCCCCCACGCTCTCCGGCGGCGAGAGCCAGCGGATCCGGCTCGCCGCGCAGATCGGCTCCGGTCTCTCGGGCGTGCTCTATGTGCTCGACGAACCGTCGATCGGGCTGCATGCCCGTGACAACGTCAAACTGCTCGGCGCGCTCGAGGCCCTCCGCGACAAGGGCAACACGGTGATCGTGGTCGAGCACGACGAAGAGACGATCCGCGCGGCAGACTGGGTGGTCGACTTCGGGCCAGGCCCAGGGAAGCGTGGCGGCGAAGTGGTGGCGGCCGGCACGCCCGCCGACGTGGCAGCCAGCGAGAGGAGCATCACGGGCGCCTTTCTCGCCGGCCGCGATCGGATCGAGGTGCCGACGCAGCGGCGGAAGGCGTCGGGGCAGTCGCTCCTGCTCACGGGCGTGCGGCACAACAACCTCAAAAACATCGACGTCGAGATTCCGCTGGGCCAGCTCGTCTGCGTGACGGGCGTGTCGGGGAGCGGCAAAAGCTCGCTGGTGGGCGACGTCCTCGAGCCTGAGCTGCGGCGGCGGCTCGGCAGCGAGATCGCCACGCCGGGAGAGTTCAGCGGCATCGAGGGGGCGGAGCAGCTCGACAAGGTGATCGTGATCGACCAGTCGCCGATCGGCCGCACGCCGCGGAGCAACCCGGCCACCTACGTGAAGGTCTGGGACGACATCCGCAAGCTCTTCACGATGCTGCCTGACTCCAAGAAGCGGGGCTGGAAAGCGGGCCGGTTCAGCTTCAACGTGGCCGGTGGCCGGTGCGAGGCCTGCGAGGGCAACGGCTCGACCCGGCTCGACATGGATTTCCTGGCGGATATCTGGGTGACCTGCGAGCAGTGCGGCGGGGCCCGGTTCGCCAAAGACACGCTGGAGGTCCGCTGGAAGGGGAAGAACGTCGCCGAGCTGTTGAACATGGAAATCGGCGAGGCGCGGGAGCTGTTTGCCGACGCGCCCGACATCGCCCGCAAGCTCGGAACCCTCTGCGACGTCGGCCTCGACTATCTCCATCTCGGCCAACCCTCGCCCACGCTCTCCGGCGGCGAGGCGCAGCGGGTGAAGCTCTCACGGGAGCTGGCCAAGCGATCGACCGGCAAAACGCTCTACATCCTCGACGAGCCGACGACGGGCCTGCACATGGCCGACGTGCGGCAGCTGCTCACGGTCTTGGAGCGGCTGGTCGACGCGGGCAACACGGTGCTCGTCGTGGAGCACAACCTCGACGTGGTGAAACGGGCCGACCACGTGATCGACCTCGGGCCGGAGGGGGGCGGCGGCGGCGGCCGGATCGTGGCCGCGGGCACGCCGGAGCAGGTGGCCCGCGTGAAGGCCTCGCAGACCGGCATCGCGCTGAAATTGATGCTGGCCGCCTCGCAGGCCCGGGCCGATGCGAATGCAAAGCCGGTCCGCCGCCGCACGGGCGGCAAGGGGGCTAAGGGGGCTAAGGAGGTCGATACCGCCGAACTGGCCCGCCGGCAGCTGGCGGCGATCGAAAAAGCCTCGATCGATCCGGGACCGCCCAACATCACGATCCGCGGTGCGTCGCAGCACAATCTCAAATCAGTCGACGCCGACATCCCCCGCGGCGCGATGACGGTCTGCTGCGGCCCGAGCGGATCTGGAAAAACCTCACTCGCCTTCGACACGCTCTATGCCGAGGGGCAGCGCCGGTATGTCGAGAGCCTCTCCCCGTATGCCAGGCAGTTTGTCGGCCAGGTGCCGAAGCCGGTGTTTGAAAAGATCGAGGGGCTCTCCCCGGCGGTGGCGATCGAGCAGCGGGCAACAGGTAGCACGCCGCGGTCGACGGTCGGCACGCTCACGGAGATGTACGATTATTTCCGGGTGCTCTCCGCGCGGCTGGGGGTGATGCACTGCCCTGAATGCAGCACGCCGGTAGGGGCCCAGAGCATCGACAAGACCGTCGAGCGGCTGCTCGAGCACGAGGCAGGCACACGGCTGCTCCTGCTCGCGCCGGTGGAACTCCGCGTTGGCCAGTCACCGGAGTCATTTTTTGCGGGGCTGCGGGCGGCGGGTTATGCCCGCGTGCGGATTGATGGCACCACGCAGCAGCTTGCCGACAAACCGACGCTCGACCGCAAGCGGAAGAACAAGATCGAGATCGTGGTCGACCGCGTGACGGCCAATCCGGCGGAGCGGAGCCGGCTGGCCCAGAGCGTGGAGGCGTGCTTCGATGCGGGTGCTGGCACGATGCTCGTGGCGCGGGCGGTCGACGGGCACGACGGCAAACCGCTCGACGAGGTCGACTGGCCCGTGGAGGTCCACAGCCGCCGGCTCGCCTGCAGTTCGTGCGGCCGGGGGTTCAAGCCTCTGGAGCCGCGGCAGTTTTCGTTCAATAGTCCGCTGGGCTGGTGTGCTACCTGCGACGGCCTCGGCACGCGGACGGGCATCGAGCATAAGTCGCTCGTGCGCGATCCGTCGCTCTCGCTCGGCGACGGGGCCCTCGACCTCTGGCCGAGCCTCGACCGGGCTGACTGCGGGGAGTTGAGCCGGGCGATGCTCGCGGGGCTCTGCGCGGCGACGGGGCTGCCGATCGACGTGCCGCTGGCCGAGCTATCGGGCCTGCAGCAGCGGGTGCTCTTTGAGGGCACGGGTGAGAAGTGGATCGCAGTCAAGCGGCCCACACAAGCCCGGAGCGCAAGCGTTGGGACCGCCACCGACGCGATCCCCCGGCTCACGCCGGGGGCTTCTATGGAAATACAAGCCCGGAGCATGAGCGATGGGACCGCCCGTCCCATACAAGCCCGGAGCGTGAGCGATGGAACCTCCGACGGTGGCGACGTCTGGTTCTCCTACCAATTCAAAGGCCTCGAAGCCGCCTGCGAAGAGGCGGCCCGGATGGTGACCGGCCTTCGCGGCAAGGTCGATGCCGTGATGGGCGAGGTGCCGTGCAGCGAGTGCGGCGGGAGCCGACTGGCCGACGTGGCCAGCGCCGTCACGCTCTGGGGCCGCACGCTCGACGTCTGGTGCCGGATGCCGCTGGGCCGATTGCAACAGGCGATCTCCACCGTTTCGCTCGCCGAGTCTGAGAAAAAGATCGCCGGCGATCTCCTCCGCGAACTCAATGCCCGCGTGGCGTTTCTCGTCGACGTGGGCCTTGAGTATCTCGACATGGCGCGGCCCGCAGGCAGCCTTTCCGGGGGCGAACTGCAGCGGATCCGGCTGGCGGCTCAGGTGGGCAGTGGCCTGACGGGCGTGCTCTACGTGCTCGATGAGCCGACGATCGGCCTGCACCCGAGAGACACCCACCGGCTCATCGCGGCGCTCGGCAAACTCCGCGACCTGGGCAACACGATCGTGGTGGTGGAGCACGACCGCGATGTGGTGGCTTCGGCCGACCATGCCCTCGACTTCGGCCCGGGCAGCGGCCGCGAGGGGGGCACGATCGTGGCCCATGCCCCGCCCGCAAAGCTCGCCACCACGAAGGCGAGCGTGACGGGGCCGTATCTCAAGGCGAAAAAAGCCTGCGACGCGGTCTTGGCCCGGAAACGAGAGCAGGGCCGCCGCGAGCCGGCATCGTGGCTGGAGGTTCGCGGCATCCGCCATCGCACGCTCCGCGGTCTCGATCTGAGAGTGCCGCTTGGCCTGCTGACAGCCGTCACAGGCCCGAGCGGTTCAGGGAAGACATCGCTCGTGCTGGAGGTGCTCTGGCGGAGCCTGGCCCGTCGGCTGCATGCAGCCCGCGAGCAGCCGGGGCAGCACGACTCGGTGAAGGGCCTCGAAAAAATCGACAAGGTGATCCTCGTCGATCAGGAGGCCATCGGCTCGACGCCCGGCTCAACGCCGGCCACCTACACCGGCGTGTTCGACCATATCAGGCAGCTGTTTACGAAGGTGCCCGAGTCCCGCACCCGCGGGTTCTCGCCGCGGACGTTTAGTTTCAATGTTCCGGGGGGCCGCTGCGAGCAGTGCGAGGGCCTGGGGCAGCGGCGTGTGGAGATGCACTTCCTGCCCGACATCTGGGTGGAGTGTGAGGGCTGCCGGGGCCGGCGGTTTTCGGCGGAAACGCTCCATGCCAAGTGGCACGGCAAGAGCATTGCCGACGTGCTTGAGATGAGCGTGGCGGAGGCGGCGCAGCTCTTTGAGACGGTGCCGGCGATCTCTCGGATTCTCTCGACGCTGGCGGACGTCGGACTCGGCTACATCACGCTGGGCCAGCCGGCGCCGCAGCTTTCGGGCGGCGAGGCGCAGCGGGTGAAGCTCTCGCGGGAGCTGGCGAAGCCGGGCACGGGGAGCACGCTCTACATTCTCGACGAGCCGACGACGGGCCTGCACTTCAGCGACATCGAGAAGCTGCTGCATGTGCTCGAGCGACTGGTCGATGCCGGCAACACGGTCTTGGTGGTGGAGCACAATCTGGAGGTGATCGCCGCGGCCGACTGGGTGATCGACATGGGCCCGGAGGCGGGCGACGGCGGCGGCAAGATCGTGGTGGAGGGGCCGCCGGAGGATCTCGTTGTGCACGCCGGGCGGTGGGCCCGCGACAAGTCGCTGCTCCGCAGCCACACCGGCGAGGCGCTGGCCTCTTTCGGGCTCGGGTGACACGGGGTCCCCCTCTCCCCCGTGGGGATGAGTTTTTAATTTGTCTCTCCCATTAGGTTGGCAAACCCGCTGCCACGTCTGAGTAGGAAAACCGAGTCGTGGCTTGCCCCACCTTCGTACGTCGCCCTGCCTTCGACACCCCATCCCTCCCAGCCTGCCTGACGCGAATATCGGGCAGGAAGTCTGTCGGCCTATGACCGCTACTACCGATTAAACCCAACGAACCGTTACGTTCGGAATGGGAGCAGCACAGATGGCTTGCTTGGTCAGAGTTGGGATTCTCACGGTCGCGATCGTTGGCTGGTCAGCGTTGAGCGGCCTTCAGGCCGCTACGCCTGCGTGGGAGAGCGGCGGCCGGCCCTACGAGGTTTCCGACTTGCCGTCGGTTGTTGTCGCCCCCGAGGCCTTGCCCCTTAACGGTCAGCCACCGCTACCGCCGGAGCCGGAACTTGCTGGAGATCTTGCTGAAGATCGTGGCATTCTTGCGCCGGCCGAAGTGCCGGAAGGTGTGGTTGTCGAGGATGCCCAAGTGCCTGCTCTGGCAGATCGGCTGCAGGAATTCATCCCATCGCCGCCCGGCCTGATGACATTTGATTCCGCCGCGGCGATCGAACCGGATGGCACCGTGGTGCCAGCCTCGAAATGGCCGACTCCCACCGACTGGCTCAACAGCTGCGGGGATGCCTGCTGGGTGGCGCGGTTCGAGGCTCTGGCGCTGTGGCGGAGTGCCCCGGCCAACCGGCCGCTCTACACCACCTTCAACATTGATACGCAGACCGCCGGTCCGACCGTCTTCAATGCAAACCAGTTCCAAAGTGATCCCGTGGCGGCTCCCCGTCTGACAATCGCCCGCATCGATGAATGCGGCCGGGGCTTCGAAGCGTCTTATCTCTACGCTGGCACCTTCTATTCCGACCGGTCGCTACCGCTGGTGAGCAACGGCTACGCCTTCGCTGCCCCAGGCATCTACAACAATAACTGGGGCCCAGACAACACCCCGATCAGCGCCGCCCAGCAACAGCTCACAAGCAGCCTGCAGACGGCGGAGATCAACTTCCGTGAGCCGCTCGGCTGGGGCGCGACCCGGTTCCTCGCCGGCTTCCGCTGGTTTCAGTGGAGGGAAAACTGGCAGATGGTGGATCAGTTTGAGGATCCGACCGACCCAACGGTCACGGGCACCGACAACTGGCGGACAAACAGCATGAACAACCTGTTCGGAGGCCAGATCGGCCTCGAATCGGTGCTCTGGAACAGGGGCCAGGGGGGCGTGCGATTGGAGAGTCTCGTCAAGGCCGGGGCCTACTACAACGCCGCCAACCAGTCGTCGGCCTATGACTATCAAAGTTCCCAGGGAGGAGTCCCCATCTTTGGCTTCAGCCGGGCTGTCACGGTCAACGGTCCGGCCGGTGCCGCGTTCTCAGGCGAAGTCGGGCTCACCGGCGTCATGCCGCTCCGCCGCAACCTCGACCTTCGAGTAGGCTACTTCGGGCTCTGGCTGCAGGGTCTCGCCCAGCCCACGCGGCAACTCAGTGGCCAGACCCTGAATCAGTTCGACCCCCCCTCCGGCACGCTCACGACCAACGGCGGCGTGGTCTTGCAGGGAGTCTCGTTGGGTCTTGAAGGCCGCTGGTAAGGAGCGGGGGCACGCGACGATTGGCTCCTTGCCCACTCGCACTGCTCGCCAGCCCACCGGCGTCGCCTGTTTGCTTTCCCGTGCTCCGTGCGTGAGTTATACTCCTCCCATCGGGTGGTACGGCCCAGGAATTCCGGGCTGCATCACACCCCACGCCACCGTCCATCAGACTCCCACATTACGATTTTCCACATACCCCTTTCCATATACACCAGGGATGCGATCCGTGACTTCTTCAGCTGCGCCTACCAAGCCTGAGACTGAGCCCAAGCCCACGCCGTCCGAAGTGGCAGCACCTTCTGCAGAAGTGACCCAAGCCCCTGCCAATCCGCTCTTTGCGTTTTCCGAGGCTGAACTCCACACGGCCTACCGCGAGCAGGCCTACGACCGGATGAGCGAGCAATTTCTCGCCGTCATCGACCACCTCCGCAACATCACATACTACGCGATCGACGTCCCTACCAAGCACGCGATCGACAGCTTCGTCAAGCAGTTTCTCTACTTCCTCTCCCAAGAGGATTTCATCCTCAGCGACGCCTATGCGTCGCGGTTTATTGACGCCAACGGCGTGATCGCCAACATCGTGGCGATGAGCGACTTTGGCACCACCGACCCCCATCTGCGAATCCTGCTGGGGCAGCAGCGGAATTTCACGAAGTTGCTGGCGCTCTATTCGGCCCGCAACAAGGTGAAGATTGATCGCAAGTTGCTCTTCGGCACGAGTCCCGTTTTGGCCACGCAGTGGTATTACTGCTTCACCGAGGGCTACCGCAACGGTTGCGCCGACGAGACGACGCTCGCCAATCTCCGCGAGCACATCGCCTACGAGGATGACCGGATCATCGGCATCAACTCGTTCACCCACCACGCCTACTTCGGCGCCACCTACATCGACCACGAGCGGGATTACCTTGTGAAACAGCGGATCAACCGGCTGTTCCAGGCCACGCCGCTGTGCAGCCAGCCGATCCGCAACACGCCCGCATCCTCGAATAAGAGGAAGCGGATCGCGGTCCTCACGAGCATGTGGTTCAAGCGGCAGAGCGTCTACCGCTCGCAGCAGCCCTTCATCGAGGCGCTGGCCAAGGACCACGATCTCCTGCTCGTCCAGCTCGGCCGGGAGCGAAATGACTTCGACACGAGCCTGTTCAGCGAGGTCCGCCACTACGACGCTTCGAAGGACGCCAGCGACATCAAGGCCATCCAGGACAACGACTTCGCGATGGCCTACTATCCCGACATCGGGATGAGCATCGAGAGCATCATCCTGGCCAACATGCGGATCGCTCCGATCCAGGTGACCAACTACGGCCACCCCGTGAGCACGTTCGGCTCGAAGATCGACTACTGGATCGGCGGCCAGGAGACGGAGGCGATCGACCGGGCCCGCGAGCACTACTCCGAGCGGCTGGTACTGATTCCGGGCTGCGCCCAGGCGCCGGTGCCGCTCGACTACCAGCTTCAGTATCCGCAGTTGCCAACGTCGCCGGTGATCATCAACTGCACCTGGAGCGGCCAGAAGATCAACAGCGACCACCTCCACCGGCTTCGCAAGATCGTCGACAAGGCGAAGACGCCGGTGAAGTTTCACTTCTTCCCGGGTGGTGCCATCCTCGGCAACGGCTTCATCCCGCTCGATCGGGCGATCAAAAACATCCTCGGCGAGGAGCGGGTGCAGGTGCTGCCCGACCTCGGCTTCGAGCAATACATGCCGGCCCTCGAGTCGGCCCACTTCGCGCTCGATGCCCATCCTTTCGGCGGCTACAACACGGCCGTCGACCTGCTCACGCTCCGCAAGCCGATCGTCACGCTGGCGGGCAATCGCTTCTACAACAACTCCACCGCCTATCTCTTGGGCCGCGTGGGGCTCGAGGAGCTGATTACCCGGTCGGAGCAGGAATACATCGATCTGGGCGTGCGGATGATCGACAATCCCGACTACCGCGACCGGATGATCCGCCGGCTCAAAACGGCCGACCTAACCACGACGGTGCTGAGCCACGAGCACGTACCGGCCTTTGTGCGGGCGATCGACCACTTGCTCGAAAACCACGAAAAACTGGTCAAGCAGACCAGCCGTGAGCCCATCATCGTGAACTGACCACCCGGGGCATCGTTCCCTGGGCTACTGGACAGGGCATGAGCCATCCTCAGCCCCGGCCCGCAGCCTTCCAGCTGGATGGGCTGCCTGCGGGAGGGCTGCTGGTTGGGCGGTTCGGGGGAAGGAATCGGGTGGGTAGATACCCCCACGATTATAGGTTTTTCATGCGAAAACAGCACTGCATCAGCAAAATATCATCCCCGGAAATCGTTCGACCGATTTCTTGACTGGGGCACTACGCCGGCGTAGACCTAGGAGGTTTTCTTGCGGGGAGGGCCCCTGTCCGAGCCTGAATCTTTCACAAAGATCTCACGAACCAAATGCTTGACACGGTGCCAAACCGAGCGTCAAATACCACCTACCCCCCAATTAGGGATGCTGCCCCGCTCGTCAGGTCACAAAGTCCTGGTTGAGTCCGTGTAACGCAGTCGAAATCGCCCCCGGAAAAAACGCCGACCCCATCCTCGACGGAATCTGTTTAGTTCGCAGTTCCTTGATTCCGTACTCTGCACAACCCAAGTCGACACGCACCTCGCAAAGCACCCATACCTCCTGGTCTTCCTCCTAGTCTTTCTAGTTCTGGAGTTTCCATGTCCCGCCGCAGCCTCTTCTCCGATCGCAACTCTCTGTCCCGTCGCGTGCTCGGAATGATGTCGTCGCTCTTCCGCAGGAAGTGGGCGGCGGCCGTTCGCAGCATCCGTCGCACCCGGCTTGCCCGTCGGTTGACCGAGCTTGCCGATGAAGTCCGCGGCGCCGTTGCGGCCTCGGCTGCCAGCGCGACGAAGCTCACGAACACCCATCTGCTGACGCTCACCCCGGCGGAGTTCCTGGAGCGACGGGCGGTGATGGACGTTGGGGCGTCGGTCCAGGGCGGCACGCTCGGGATCTGGGTGGAT